>NZ_JBOHKS010000240.1:0-5348 GCF_050729195.1 Hypericibacter sp. | reverse complement strand
GGCTTCGTGGGCCGCGCCCTGGTGCCCGATTTCGCCGACCTGATCGACAGCGTCGGGCTCGACCGGGCCAAGACGCTCTATGGCGAGGTCTGGGCCGCCTACGACCAGGTCTATCGCGTCGTCGAAGAGGAGAAGATCGACTGCCAGCTCGAGCGCTGCGGCCGCTTCATCCCGGTCTTTTCCCAGCGCCAATATGATTCCTTCGGCCGCAAGCTCGAGATCCAGCGCCGCCATCTGGGCGAGGAATTCGAGATGGTGCCGAAATCGCGCCAGCATCTCCATCTCGGCACCGAGCTCTATCAGGGCGGCAGCTACGGGCCCGACCGCGGCGCGATCCACCCGGCGCTCTATCATCAGGGATTGCTGGCGAGCGCGCGGGCGGCAGGCGTCGCGGTCCACGATCTGACCGCCGTGACGTCGCTCGATTTCTGGCCCGACAAGGTGACCCTGCAGACGACGCGGGGCGGCATCGCGGCCCGCGACGTCATCATCGCCACCAACGGCTATACTGGCGGCCTGACCCCGGCGCTGCGGCGGCGGGTGGTGCCGTTCCACGGCTTCATGATCGCGACCGAACCGCTGGCGCCCGAGCGACTGGCGCGGATCCTGCCCAACCCTCGCATCGTCGAGGATTACCGGATGAACATCGATTTCCTGCGGCTCTCGCCAGACCGCTCGCGCCTGCTCTTCGGCGGACGCACCGGCGGGCCCGCGCGCGACCTCAAGGCCAAGGCGGCGATCCTGCATCGCCGGCTGGTTCGGCTCTTTCCCGATCTGGCCGGAACCCGGATCAGGCATGCCTGGACCGGGCGCTGCGCCGCCAGCTTCGACGTCCTCCCCCATATCGGCCGGAAGGACCGGGTGCATTACGCGCTGGGCTACAACTATATGGGCATCCCGATGGGCAGCTGGCTCGGCCTCAAGCTGGCACGCCGGATCTTGGGTGCCTCCGATGGCGCAACGGCCTTCGACGACCTGCCCTTCCCGACTCGCTTCTATCACCGTGGCGAAGCCTGGTTCGTGCCCCTCGCCATGGCCTGGTTCGACCTCAAGGACCGCCTCGCCCACTGAAAGAGGAGGCGAGAATCTGCGCTTGGCGAGTCTTCAAAGAGGGCTGATCGGAGTCCCTGATCGCTCGCTTCCCAGCCCGTTTTATTCCTCAATTTGTGCACCGCAATATGCCTTCATCATTCCTTAACCATAAGGCGCGGAAATCCGCCATACGCGACCCACTAGGCCTATTGCGATGCACTACATTTAGTGTTTGGGGGAAAATCGGCCACAGAATGTGGTTGCAAACTCATGACTCCGCGATCAATATGTTGGGACGCCGGTGCGGTTGGGCCCCAATATCTGGCGGCGGATCAAATCCCTGTAGAGCGTCTTTCGAGTGAAAGCTCAAGAGGGGAGAGGATTCTGCGAATTTCGGCCTCCATGGGGGTTATTAAATGCGTATCGACCGTCGCTTCACGCGTGCCGGGGATTCTCCTTATGCCGACATCGAGTTCCGCAAGACCACGAGTGAGATCCGCAACCCGGATGGCTCGCTGGTGTTCCAGCTGCGCGACATCGACGTGCCGGCCGACTGGTCCCAGGTCGCCTGCGACGTGCTGGCCCAGAAGTATTTCCGCAAGGCGGGGGTTCCGGCCCGGCTGAAGTCGGTCGAGGAGAATACCGTCCCCTCCTTCCTCTGGCGCCATGTCCCGGACGAAACGGCCCTGGCGGGCCTCGAGCCGGCGCAGCGCGTGGTCGGCGAGACCTCGGCGACCCAGGTGTTCGACCGCCTGGCCGGCACCTGGGCCTATTGGGGTTGGAAGGGCGGCTATTTCGACGGCGAGGACGACGCCCAGGCCTATTACGACGAGATGCGCTTCATGCTGGCGCGTCAGATGGGCGCCCCCAACAGCCCGCAATGGTTCAACACGGGCCTGCATTGGGCCTATGGCATCGATGGCCCTTCGCAAGGCCACTATTACGTCGATTTCGAGAGCGGCAAGCTGGTCGCTTCGGCCTCGGCCTATGAGCACCCCCAGCCCCATGCCTGCTTCATCCAGTCGGTGTCCGACGACCTCGTGAACGAGGGTGGCATCATGGATCTCTGGGTGCGCGAGGCGCGCCTGTTCAAATATGGCTCGGGCACCGGCTCGAACTTCTCGATGCTGCGCGGCTCGGGCGAGAAGCTCTCGGGCGGCGGCAAGTCGTCGGGCCTGATGAGCTTCCTCAAGATCGGCGACCGCGCGGCCGGTGCCATCAAGTCGGGCGGCACCACGCGCCGCGCCGCCAAGATGGTCACGGTCGATCTCGATCATCCTGATATCGAGGAATATATCGACTGGAAGGTCGTCGAGGAGCAGAAGGTCGCGGCCCTGGTGGCGGGCTCGCGCCTCGCCGGCCCCCATCTGAACGCGATCATCGCCGCCTGCCATGCCGACAAGACCGACGGGCGCTTCGATCCCAAGCAGAACAAGGCGCTGAAGACCGCGATCAAGGCCGCGCGCAAGGTCATGCTGCCGGAGAACTACATCCAGCGCGTGATCCAGTTCGCCCAGCAGGGTTACAAGTCGATCGAGTTCCGCACCTACGACACCGATTGGGATTCGGACGCCTATCTGACGGTCTCCGGCCAGAACTCCAACAATTCGGTGCGGGTCACCAACGGCTTCATCGAGGCGGTGAAGACCGACGGCGACTGGAAGCTGATCCGGCGCACCGACGGCAAGGTCTCCAAGACCATGAAGGCCCGCGAGCTGTGGGAGAAGATCTCGCACGCCGCCTGGGCCAGCGCCGATCCGGGCGTCCAGTACGACACCACCATCAACGAATGGCATACCTGCCCCGCGAGCGGCCGCATCAACGCGTCCAATCCCTGCTCGGAATACATGTTCCTCGACGACACGGCCTGCAATCTGGCGTCGCTGAACCTGATGACCTTCCGCAAGGATGACGGCAGCTTCGACATCGAGGCCTATGAGCATGCGACCCGGCTCTGGACGGTCACGCTCGAGATCTCGGTGCTGATGGCGCAGTTCCCGTCGCGCGAGATCGCCCAGCTCTCCTACGAGTTCCGCACGCTGGGCCTGGGTTACGCCAATATCGGCGGCCTCCTGATGGCGATGGGCCTGCCCTATGACAGCGACAAGGGCCGCGCGCTCTGCGGCGCCTTGACCGCGATCATGACCGGTGTCGCCTACGCGACCTCGGCCGAGATGGCGGGCGAGCTCGGCACCTTCCCGGGCTACGACAAGAACCGCGACGCCATGCTGCGCGTCATCCGCAACCACCGCCGCGCCGCCCATGGCGAGACCAAGGGCTATGAGAACCTGACGGTCCTGCCGCTGCCGCTCGACCACGCCAACATCGTGGACAAGGCGCTGGGCGAACACGCCCGCAAGGCCTGGGACCTGGCGCTGACGCTGGGCGAGGAGCATGGCTATCGCAACGCCCAATCCACCGTGATCGCGCCGACCGGCACGATCGGCCTGGTGATGGATTGCGACACCACCGGCATCGAGCCCGACTTCGCGCTGGTGAAGTTCAAGAAGCTCGCCGGCGGCGGCTACTTCAAGATCATCAACCGCATGGTGCCCCAGGCGCTCAAGGCGCTGGGCTATGACGAGGCCAAGATCGAGGACATCATCCGCTACGCCGTCGGCCACGGCACGCTGGAGCAATCACCGGGCGTCAATCATGCGGCCTTGCGCGCGAAGGGCTTCACCGCCGGCGCGCTGCAGGCGCTGGAAGGGGCACTGGCCACCGCCTTCGACATCCGCTTCGCCTTCAACAAATGGGTGCTGGGCGAGGCGTTCTGCATCGCAGGCCTCAGCTTCACGGCCGAGCAGCTCAACGAGGTCGGCTTCGACATGCTGGCGGAGCTGGGCTTCACCAAGCTGCAGATAGAGCAGGCCAACACCTATTGCTGCGGCGCCATGACGCTCGAGGGCGCGCCACGCCTGAAGGCGGAACATCTGCCGATCTTCGACTGCGCCAACCCTTGCGGGCGCATCGGCAAGCGCTACCTCTCGGTCGACAGCCACATCACCATGATGGCGGCGGCGCAGTCCTTCATCTCCGGCGCCATCTCCAAGACCATCAACATGCCGAACAGCGCCACGGTCGAGGATTGCAAGGACGCCTACATGCTGTCCTGGCGCCTCGGCATCAAGGCGAACGCGCTCTATCGCGACGGCTCCAAGCTGTCGCAGCCCCTGCAGTCGCAGATTTTCGAGGACGAGGACGAGCTCGAGGAGGTATTGGAGCAGACGGCCGCCCAGCGCGCGCCGATCATCGCCGAGCGCATCGTGGAGCGGATCGTCGAGCGGGTGGCCAAGCATGACCGCAAACGCCTGCCCAACCGCCGCAAATCCTACACCCAGAAGGCCATCGTCGGCGGCCACAAGGTCTATCTCCATACCGGCGAGTATGAGGACGGCACGGTCGGCGAGATCTTCATCGACATGCACAAGGAGGGCGCCGCCTTCCGCAGCCTGATGAACAATTTCGCGATCGCGATCTCGATCGGCCTGCAATATGGCGTGCCGCTCGAGGAGTTCGTGGAGGCCTTCACCTTCACCCGCTTCGAGCCCAACGGCATCGTCGAAGGCAACGACGCCATCAAGATGGCGACGTCGATCCTCGATTACGTGTTCCGCGAGCTCGCCATCTCCTACCTCGCGCGCACCGACCTCGCCCATGCCCAGCCGGGCGATCTCCTGCCCGACAGCGTCGGCAACGGCACCGGCGACGGCAACATGCCGGCCATGTCAAAGCCGGCGATCGCGATGGAAGCCAAGCGCCTGGTCAGCACCGGCTTCGTGCGCTCGACCAACCTGTTCGTGCTCAAGCAGAGCGGCATGCAGCGGGTGGTCAATGGCGACGACACGGTGATGACCGCGACCATCGGCAATGGCCACAGCACCGTCTCGGCGCAAATGGGAAATGGCACGGCATCGATCTCTGCCGTGGAAGGGCTCGCCGGCAATGGCACCGCCGAAGCGGTTGCCGTCGGGGTCGCCGTCATGCAGGCCGTCGATACGAAGCTCGAGAGGATTCGCGAGGCGAAGCTCAAGGGCTATGAGGGGGACGCCTGCGGTGAATGCGGCAATTTCACTCTGGTCCGCAACGGGACTTGCATGAAGTGCACCACCTGCGGATCGACCAGCGGCTGCTCGTAAGCAGCGGCGGTAATGGCACAGGACGTGACTAAGAGGTGACGTTTATCTGAGTCTCCCTGTCAACTTCCGGGCGCGCGACGGCGGCACGCGCCCGGAATTTTCGACCCCGACGAAAGACAGGGCCGCCACCAATTCGAGAGCGCCTGCCCTGGCCGCGGCGCCTCCGGTCTGAACGGC
>NZ_JBOHKS010000239.1:0-25541 GCF_050729195.1 Hypericibacter sp. | reverse complement strand
CCGCCATCGCCTGGCGCCGCGAAAGGCGGTGGCGCTGGCCGATCTGGTCGAGGAGCCATTGGTGCTGCTGGACCTACCGCAAAGCCGCGACCACTTCCTCTCGGTCATGCGCGGCCGCGGGCTCGAGCCGCGGATCGCGCATGAGACGACGTCGTTCGAGATGGTGCGCGGCCTGGTGGCCAACGGCTTCGGCTATGCGCTGATGCATTCGCGCCCGCAGAGCGACCGGGCGCTCGACGGCCAGCGGCTGGTCTACCGGCCGGTCAAGGAGCCGGTGCCGCCGCAGCGGCTGGGGCTGGCCAGCCTGGCCGGGGCACGGCCCACCCGCGCCGTCCAGCGCTTTGCCGAGTTCTGCCGCGAGCATTTTGCCGGTTCAACGTAATCCGAACACCAAGAGACCGTCCGGTCTTCCAAAAGGCGATCGATACAGACCTAACGGCTTGCACAGTTTCTCCCAATGGGTATTGGACGCCATCCAAGCCCTGGGGCTGGAGGGGGCGGCATCCCCCTACTTTGGGCGGCGCCCTCAGCCACCAGAAGGAGCCGTCGCCTCCATTCGCTTTACAACCCTTGAGCCTCTGCCGCACAATTCGAGCGCTGCACTGCTCGCAGCGATTCGCAACATGCCGGCTTGCAGAGGGTGCTGCATGGCAAGGCCCACTTTGCGACCCTGATCGACTGATCCGCCACGCGCCTGTGTTCGGGCCGCCTTGCGCGTGGAAGACCTCTCCCAAGCCGACCAAGCCTGCCCAAACGGGCCGGGAGGGGAATCATGCCCACAGGGGAACATTTGCAGGGCGTCAGTTACGAGAAAGTGGGCGCCGAGTATTTCGAAAAGCGCAAGCTGCGCCGCTATGCCGGGGTCTGGTCGCTCTGGGCGCTGGGCGTGGGGGCTGTTATCTCAGGCGACTTCTTCGGATGGAACTATGGATTGGCGACCGGTGGCTTTGGCGGGCTGCTGGTCGCGACGATCATCGTCACGGTCATGTATGTGACGCTTTGCTACAGCTTGGCGGAAATGTCGCCCGCCTTGCCGCACACCGGCGGCGCCTATTCCTTCGCACGAACTACCATGGGCCCATGGGGCGGTTTTTTGACCGGCCTCGGCGAGAACATGGAATATGTCATCACGCCCGGCGTGATCATCGTCTCGGTCGGCGCTTACCTGCAGACCATCTTCAACACGCCGCCCGAGCTGACCTGGGTTTGGTGGGTGGCCGTTTTCGCGATCTTTGTCGGCCTCAATATCTGGGGCGTCGAACTTTCCTTCAAGTTCACGGTGTTCATCACCTTCGTGGCGATGGCGATTCTGGTGTTCTTCTTCATCGCCGCCTTGACGGTGATGGACTATCACACCAATGCACTGAACATCCCGCCGACGGAAGGCAACACCGCCTTCATGCCGTTCGGCTGGACCGGCGTGTTCGCCTCTCTGCCCTTTGCCATCTGGTTCCTGCTCGCGATCGAGCAACTGCCGCTGGCGGCGGAGGAGAGCGCCGATCCCAAGCGTGATATGCCGAAGGGCCTGCTTTGGGGCATCTTGACGCTGGTGATCCTGGGATTCCTGACGCTCTACTTCAATTCAGTGGTTCCACCCGGCGCCCAGGCGCTCGGCGGCTCGGCCCAACCGTTGCTCGACGGCCTGATCGGCATCTTCGGCGAGGGCATCGGCACGAAGTTCCTGGCCCTGTTGGCGGTGGCGGGCCTGATCGCGAGCTTCCATACGATTATCTTCGCTTATGGCCGCAACATCTTCTCGTTGAGCCGGGCCGGCTATTTCCCGCGCTGGCTCTCGATCACGCACGGCCAGCGTCATACGCCGCATGTGGCGCTGATCGTCGGTGGTGCCGTCAGCCTGGGGCTGGCCCTGCTCATGAACTTCGCGTTTGGCATGGCCTCTTTCGTCGGCGCGGCGCTTCTGAATCTGGCGGTGTTCGGGGCAGTGATCTCCTACTCGATGCAGGGACTCTCCTACATCATGCTGCGAATCAAGTTCCCGAACATCGAGCGTCCCTACCGCAGTCCGCTCGGCAGTCTCGGCGCGGCGGTCTGCACCATTATTGCCCTCGTCTGCCTGATCTCTATGTTCCTGAACGAGGCCTATCGCCCGGGCCTCTATGGCGCGGTCGTATGGTATGCGCTGGGCGTGATCTATTTCGCCTTTATCGGCCGGCACAAACTGGTCTTGTCGCCTGAAGAGGAGTTCGCTCTCAAGGCGACACACAAGGCGGCTGAATGACCCGCTGGCCTTACGACAACTGAGCCAAATGCCGTCGGACGCCGCGGAACCCCCAAAGACAGGGTTCCGCGGCGGGCTCGTTTGTCGGTCGTTAGCAATGGTAAAGACCGTTCCGTCACGATCACTGACCGAATGGACGGGATTGCCGACAGCTCCCGATCAATCGCGCAAACTCCATCCGGTGTGAGCTTTACAAGTTCACGACGCCGTCTCATCATCCAGGCGCCCTTTCGGGAGGATCGGAGCGGCGTTCTCAAGAAAAGCTGGAACGAGTCAAAACCAACCGGCCTCAACCGGCCGCTCGGCGTGCCCATGAGCCGCGCCCAATGAAGAGCTCATATTCAGGGGAAGCATTCGATCATGTCACAGAGCCATAACGACCCCGGCTATCATGGGGTCGAGGAAGACGTAAAGCAGCTACATGGCATGGGTTATGCCCAAGAGTTGTCGCGCCGCATGGGCGGATTCCAGAATTTTGCCATCTCCTTTTCCATCATCTGCGTCCTGGCCGGCGGTATCACCGCCTTTCCGGCCGCCTTCAGCGCAGCCGGCGGCGCGTCGGTCGGTTATGGCTGGCCGCTCGCCTGTCTGTTCGCACTGATCGTCTCGATTTCGCTGGGCCAGGTCGCCTCGGCCTATCCGACCGCCGGCGGCATCTATCACTGGGCCTCGATGCTGGGCGGCAAGGGCTGGGGCTGGGCCGCGGCTTGGTTCAACCTCGCCGGCCTGCTCTTCGTCGTATCCTCGGTCAATTTCGGCGTCTTCCTGCTGTTCCGCGACCTCTTCCTCGCGGGCGTGCTCGGCATGGACGTGACCAGTTGGACTTCGTCCGCCATGCTCGATACCGGCTGGTGGATCCAGACTATCTTCATCTCGGTCATCACGGCCCTCCAAGCGATTATCAATCATCGCGGCATCCGGCTGACGACGATCCTGACCGACTTCTCGGGCTACCTGATCTTCGTCGGCTCGGTCGTGCTCACGATCGCCCTGCTGGTCTATGCGCCGAGCCTCGATTTCTCGCGGCTCTTCACCTTCACGAACTACACCGGCGATGCCGGCGGCGGCGTCTGGCCGACCGCGCAGGCAGGCATCTTCCTCGCCTTCATGCTGGGATTGCTGCAAGGCGTCTATACCATCACCGGCTTCGATGCCTCCGGCCACACCTCGGAAGAAACCCGCAACGCGGCGGTCGAGGTCCCGAAGGGCATGTATCGGTCGGTCTGGTGGTCCTTCCTCTTCGGCTACGTCATGGTCTGCGCCTTCGTGCTCGCCATGCCGTCGATGGATGAAGCCGCCAAGACCGGCTGGGGCTCCTCCAACTATGTGATGGCATCGTCTCCGATGCCGACGGTCCTGCGCGATATCCTCTACATCGTCATCGTGATCTCGAACTTCCTCTGCGCGCTGTCGGGCTTGACTTCCTGCTCGCGCATGATGTTCGCCTTTGCCCGTGATGGTGGGCTGCCGTTCTCGACTGCCTTGCGCAAGGTCAGCCCGGCCTTCCGCACGCCGGTCAACGCCATCTGGGCCGCGGCGGTCTTGTCGATCGTCGCCACGCTCTACGGCGATGCCTTCTTCGTGCTGGCGACGGGTTGCGCCGTCTTCCTATATATCTCCTACGTCATGGCGGTGGCTGCAGGTCTTCTCGCCGAAGGCAAGACCTGGACGAAAAAAGGGCCGTTCAATCTGGGCGGCCTTTCCAAGCCGATTGCGCTCTTCGCCGTGATCGGCTGTCTCATCCTGATCGCTGTCGGCGTGCAGCCGCCGAACGAGAAGGTGGGGTATCTGATCGTGGGTATGATCGGGGTCATGGTGGTCATCTGGTATGCGGGCCTGCGCAATCGTTTCGCCGGCCCGCCGATCGGGGATGCCATCGCCAGGAAGCAGGCCGAGATCGCGGCCCGCGAGAAGGCCGTTGGCGAAGCCGCACAGTAAGAGGTAACGCCCATCGATTCAGTGGGTTATCGGAACGGAAAGGGCGCCTCTCGGGGCGCCCTTTCTCGTTTTGACAAGCTCCCGCCGAGAGGCGCAAATAGGCGCCGGTTGCCCGTCACAAGGGCCAAGAAATCCAGGGGGAATCACGTCATGAAGCCTGAATCCGTCCGCAGTCTCGCGGATGCCAAGAAGATCGTGGAAGAGCGCGGCATCACCCATATCAAGGTCGGCGTCTTCGACATCGACGGCGTGCTGCGGGGCAAATATGTCTCG
This sequence comes from Hypericibacter sp., assembly GCF_050729195.1. Classification (NCBI taxonomy): domain Bacteria; kingdom Pseudomonadati; phylum Pseudomonadota; class Alphaproteobacteria; order Rhodospirillales; family Dongiaceae; genus Hypericibacter; species Hypericibacter sp. The sequence goes on along the minus strand of NZ_JBOHKS010000239.1, from coordinate 21,091 downwards.
AAGGCAAAGTTCCTTTCCGCGCTCGACAGCGGCTTCGGCTTCTGCGATGTGGTGCTGGGCTGGGATTCCAACGACCAGCTCTATGACAACACCAAATTCACCGGCTGGCACACCGCCTATCCCGATGCGCTGGTACGCCTCATCCCCGAAAGCTGCCGCGAGATCCCGTTCGAGGAGAACACCCTCTTCTTCCTCGGCCAGTTCGTCGAGCGCGCCGAGGCGGTCTGCCCGCGCGGGCTGCTGCGCCGCGTGCTGGCGAAGGCCGAGAAGATGGGCTTCAAGGCCTATGGCTCCTGCGAGTACGAGTTCTTCCTGTTCGACGAGACGCCCGAGAGCGTGCGCGAGAAGGGCTACCGCAACCTTCAGCCGATGACGCCGGGCTATTTCGGCTATTCGGGCCTGCGCTCGTCGGTCTGGTCGGAGCTCTATCACGAGATCCTCTCGACCGCCGAGACGATGCGCTTCCCGATCGAAGGGCTCCACACCGAGACGGGGCCGGGCGTGCTCGAAGCCGCGATCGCGTTCGACGAGCTGCTTGAATCCGCCGACCGCGCCGCGCTGTTCAAGACCTTCATGAAGGTGCTGGCGCAGCGTCGCGGGCTGATGGCGACCTTCATGGCGAAATGGTCGAACAACTGGCCGGGCCAGAGCGGCCATATCCATCTGTCGCTCAAGGGCAAGGATGGCGCCACGGTGTTCCATGACGCCAAGCAGCCGCATAATATGAGCAAGACCATGCGCCATTTCCTGGCCGGCCAGCAGCAGCTGATGCCCGAGGTGCTGGGCATGGTGGCCTCGACGGTCAATTCCTATTCGCGGCTGATTCCGGGCTTCTGGGCGCCAACCAACGCCACCTGGGGCGTCGAGAACCGCACCTGCGCGCTGCGCGTCATCCCAGGCTCGCCCAAATCCCAGCGCATCGAGTATCGTATCGCTGCCGCCGACGCCAACCCCTATATCGCGCTCGCGGCGGCGCTGGCCTCGGGCCTCTATGGCATCGAGCATAAGCTCGAGCCGACCGACCCCATCGTCGGCAATGCCTATGAGCTGAAGCCCTCGGCCAAGCTGGCCTTGCCGAACACCTTGTGGGACGCGGCGCAGCGGCTGAAGAAGTCCAAGGCGGCGAACGAGCTGTTCGGCGAGGAATTCGTCGAGCATTTCGCCGCGACGCGCGAATGGGAAGAGCGCGAGTTCCGCAAGCACATCACCGATTGGGAACTGGCGCGTTATTTCGAGATCATCTGAGGTTTCTACAAGAGGACCGACCAACCGCCATGGGCGCCATCCAGAAGACCATCACCCCGATCGACGACAGCCTCTATGTCGAGCGGCCCTATGCCAGCGCCGCCGAGATCGAAAAGACCCTGAAGGCGGCGAAAGCCGCGCAACGGGCCTGGAAGGGCGTCGCGGTTGCCGACCGCCAGAAGCTGCTGACGGCGGCGGTCAACGCCTTCGTCTCGCATCGCGACCAGATCGCCGCGGAGATCACGCGCCAGATCGGCCGGCCGATCGGCCAGTCGCCGGGCGAGGTGCGGGGGTTCGAGGAGCGCGCGCGCTACATGATCGATATCGCGCCGCGCGCGCTGGCCGACATCGATGTCGGGCCCAAGCCGACCTTCACCCGCTTCATCCGCCGCGAGCCCCTGGGCGTGGTGTTCGTGGTGGCGCCCTGGAACTTCCCCTATCTGACCTCGGTCAACGCGGTGATGCCGGCCTTGATGGCGGGCAACGCCGTCATCCTCAAGCACTCGGCCCAGACGCCGCTCTGCGCCGAGCGCTTCGGCGAGGCCTTCAAGGCGGCGGGCCTGCCGGCGGGGTTGTTCCAACATCTCGTGCTGACCCATGACGACACCTCGCGCATCATCGGCAACAACGCCATCGACTATGTCGCCTTCACCGGCTCGGTCGCGGGCGGCCACGCGGTCACGCGGGCCGCGGTCGACCGCTTCATCGGCCTGGGCCTCGAGCTCGGCGGCAACGACCCGGCCTATGTGCGCCATGACGCCAACCTCACCCATGCGATCGAGAACCTGGTCGACGGCGCCTTCTTCAATTCGGGCCAATCCTGCTGCGGCATCCAGCGCATCTTCGTACATAGGGATGTCTACAAGCCGTTCCTCGAAGGCTTCGTCGACCTGACCAACAGCTACAAGCTCGGCAATCCCCTCGACAAGGCCACCAATTTGGGGCCCGTCGTGCGCAGCAGGGCCGCCGACGAGATCCGCGGCCAGATCGAGAAGGCCGTCCATGCCGGCGCCAAGGCGCTGATCGATCCCAAGCAGTTCCCGGCCGACAAGTCCGGCACAGCCTATCTGGCACCGCAGGTTCTCGCCGATCTCGACACGCACAATCCCTTCATGCAGGAAGAATGTTTCGGCCCGGCGGTGGGCATCGTGGCCGTCGCCTCGGACGACGACGCCATCGCCAAGATGAACGACAACGCGTTCGGCCTCACCGCGGCGATCTGGACCGAGAACGAGGCGGCTGCGATCCGGATCGGCGACCGCGTCGAGACCGGCACCTGGTTCATGAACCGTTGCGACTATCTCGACCCGGCGCTCGCCTGGGTCGGCGTGAAGGATTCGGGCCGCGGCTGCACCCTGAGCCAGGTCGGCTATGAATATCTGACCCGGCCGAAGTCGTTCCATCTGCGCACCAAGACCTGAGCCAAAGCGGCGGAATCATGGCGGCAGTGTGACACCACCGCCAGTTGGGCCGAATGAAGGCGGCGCCGGAGCAATCCGGCGCCGCCTTCTTGTTGGTAGCAGCGGGGACCGCTCCACATGAGGCTACCTGGCAGGGTATTTATAAATTATATTCTAATTCCGATTGTAGATCGTTTACAGGAACGCTTATGAGATGCATCCTCCCATGGAGCGAGAAGCGGAGTTTCAGTTTGCGAAGAATTCCAGTCATAGCAACCCGAACGCTTGCCGGATGCTATCTTCTCGTCAGCGTATGTATCTCCAATAGCCAGGCTGACGACAACTTGGCGCAGACTTGGCGTCTCGAACCAGGACGTTTGGCCGATTGCAGCGCGCTTACAGCCGCTTCAAACGATCCCAAGGGACAAGGGACTGACAGCCCTCTTTGCCGCGCATTGAATCAACTGAGCTGCGATCCAGCCAAGGATCGATGCTGGCATGAATTCGGTGCTGCGCTCGATGGGCAATCCTTCGATATCCTGAGCGTTCGATTTAGCAGCTACAACACGCAGCGAGGTGATTCGCCTATCGACTGGATTGAATTCGAACTGACACCCTGCCGTGAGAGCGACACCAATCAGGCCTGCAAAAATTCAACGATAGATTCCAGTGGGGAACGTGTTCATGGCTATATCGCTTACTGGTACGCGCCCTCACCCATTGCTCGCAGCCCAGTAACCGGCCCTTTGGAGACACAGGGAAAGGCTGAGCAGCTCCCATCAGTCCAACTGCCGGTCAACATTGTCCGGTCGCTGGATGGCATGGAAACAATGGATCGCTGCATGAAGATCTGGGGTGGGTCACGAGAAGGCATAGGACTCTGTAGTCTCGAGGCGATGATAGACTGCAAGACATTCGTCAGAGGTGATCGTTGCCAGGAAGTGGGATGGCTACTAAATAGTCCGGCTTCGATCAAAGAAGCGAGGCATCTACCGGACGTCATCAATCCTTTGGACCAACAGGATCTCGATCTGCTGTTTGGAGAACTCTATTTCGAGGAGACGATGCCCGAGGATCTGCGAGGCGGAATCCATCGGTTGGATTACCGGATTCTGGGTTACTCGCCCCACTATCGAGGTTATCCCAATCTTATGCGGATCGACATCGAATCCCGTATCTGCTTCGGCGATCAGAAGGCAGAGGACTGCGATCCGATCAAGTTTACGTCGGACAATTCCCCAACCGCCTACTATATTTGGTGGCCCTTCGGTGGAACCGACAAAGCTCCAAGAATCCCGATGTGGCTTCATGCGCCTGAATCGCCGCTGAGCGGCATTCAGTAACCTGTCGACTATCTCTTCGTCGCAACGGCCCAGCGCTGAAGCCATGGTGTCGGATCGATGATTTTGTAGTCGTACTGGATGGGATTGTTGCTGAGGGAGCTGTCGCCGGAGGCTCGAATATAGCTGCCATCCGGATTTCTCCGCGGCACCGCCTGCTTCAATTCGAAATGCACGTGATCCGGAACGTGATAGATGCCGCGACTTTCATAATATGGCCGGAGGGATCTTGAGTAGCCAATGAGCTGTCCTTTGTCGACATAAGTACCCGGTTTGAGATCCGGCAGTCGCTCGACATAGAACATCTTTACCTCGCCGCGGGTGAGATCGTCCTGCGCCTGCCGACCTCCCTCCCCGATACCGAGAGTTTTGAGCGTGATTGCCACGCCGGGCGGTCCCCCTGGCCCTTTCGGCAACGCGTCGCGGATGTATCCGGCCGATGGCGCATAAATCGGCGAATCTGCCGCCACCAGTACGTCCACACCCTGATGAGAATATTGCTTTGTGGTGCCGTCGTTGGGTTTACCGGTGGCTCTTGGTGCGCCCAACGCACCACTGCCGAACGGATCCGTTCCCCGTAACGAGCCATAGTCGACAAAAGGACGAAGGCCCCAATCAACAACCGGCTTGTCGGAAAAGGTAGCCGGCTGTGGTGCCGGTCTCGGGGGTAACCGAAGTGGTAATCTTGCAACTGGATCTTCCCCTGCTTCGCCGGTGACGAGCCCTTGAGAACCGGTTCCCTGCAGACTATGAGACGCATCAACCTGCTGGGCGATCTGTGCATGCAGCACGTCCAGCAAACCGCGGGGCGGCGCAGCCGCAGAAACAATGACGGGCGGGCGGGTCGGTCTCGGTGGCCGCATGAAACAGATCTCCCCTCGTGGCGAAATAGGCACGATCCATTTTTACGTATTTTACGTATAATGTAAAGAACAAAAATGGAACATCGGGTCGGCTTTCACTTCCCCGTTTCGCAAAACCGGCCGGCGACTAGAATGCCCGGCGCTTCGACTTCCCTTTAAGCCATCCCGACGCCGCTCCTTATCCCGCAGGGGCCGCTCGAGGAAAGCCAGACCCGAGGATCCTTCGACCATGTCCAACGACGCTGCCGCGCTGCGCGGCAACTGGAACTACCCGACCACGATAAAGTTCGGCGTCGGCCGCATCGCCGAGCTGCCCGACATGTGCAAGGCGCTGGGCCTGAAGCGCCCGTTGATCGTGACCGACCCGGGCCTGGCCGGGCTGCCGATGATCAAGGAGGCGGTCGCCCGCAACGAGGCGGCCGGGCTCCATACCGCCGTCTTCTCGGACATCAAGGGCAATCCCAACGGCAAGAATGTCGAGGATGGGCTCAAGGCCTATCGCGCCGGCAAGCATGACGGCGTGATCGCCTTCGGCGGCGGCAGCGCGCTCGATGCCGGCAAGGCGGTGGCGCTGATGTCGGGCCAAAAGCATCCGCTCTGGGCCTTCGAGGATGTGGGCGACAATTGGAAGCTGGTCGATCCCGCCGGCATCGCGCCGATCATCGCCGTGCCGACGACCTCGGGCACCGGCTCCGAGGTCGGCCGCGTCTCCGTCATCACCAATGAGGAGACGCATGAGAAGAAGCTGATCTTCCACCCGAAGGTCCAGCCCTCGATCGTAATCGAGGATCCTGCCTTGACGGTCGGCCTGCCGCCCAAGATCACGGCCGCGACCGGCATGGATGCGCTGGCCCACTGCCTCGAAGCCTATTGCGTGCCGAGCTATCACCCGATGGCCGACGGCATCGCGGTCGAAGGCATGCGGCTGATCAAGAACTGGCTGCCCGAGGCGGTGAAGAACGGCAAGAACCTCGAGGCCCGTGCCAACATGATGGCGGCCGCCACCATGGGCGCCACCGCCTTCCAGAAGGGCCTCGGCGCCATCCATTCGCTGAGCCATCCGCTGGGCGCCGTCTACGACACCCATCACGGCCTCACCAATGCCGTGGTGATGCCCTATGTCATGCAGTTCAACCGCGAGGCCATCGACGAGAAGATGACGCGGCTGGCCTCGTGGCTGGGGCTGAAGAATCCCTCTTACAACGCCGTGCTCGACTGGGTGCTGGCGCTGCGCCAGGAGATCGGCATCCCGCATACGCTGAAGGATCTGGGCGTCGACAAGAGCAAGCTCGATTCGCTCTCGCAGGCCGCCTTCAACGATCCCTCGACCGGCGGCAATCCGGTGCCGGCGGGCGTGGCGGAAATGAAGCAGATGTTCATCGCCTCGATCGACGGGACGCTTTAAGTCTGATCGATCAGGCGCCTTTCACCGCGCGGGCATCGCCAGCAATGGCGGGCCCGCGCGCTTCCTTTTTGGCCCGCACCGCGCGCTCGGCCATCGGCACGGCGGCCAGCACGATCGCGACGCCGAGGATCTGGAGTCCTTCGAGCCTCTCCTGCAGCACGATCCAGCCGCCGATCGCGGCGACCACGACGCTGAGGCTGCCGGCGATGCCGGCGAGATTGAGCGGCAGGCGGCCCAGCGCATAGACCACCAGGCCCTGGGCGGTGAAGGTCATGAGCCCCAGCAATGCCATCACGCCCCACTGCTCGAAGCTCGTCGGCAGGACATCGCGTCCGCTGACGAAGCCGGCGGGCAGCAGCACGGCCGAGGCGGCGATCGTGGTCCAGAGCAGGACCGAGCGCGTACCGACGCGCGAGCGAACCGTGCCCTGGGCGATCATCGTGACGCTGTAGAGCAGCCCCGCCAGGATCGCGAAACCGTCGCCCAGCAGTTTGGGGCCGGTCTCGAGCGCGAAGCCCGAGGCGCTTCCGGCGATGACCAGGGCCGAGCCACCGAGGCCCAGCGCGATCGCCGCCCAGCCCATGCGGGCGAGATGCTGGCTCAGGAACAGCGTCCCTGCGAGCGCCACCCAGAGCGGATAGCAATAGGCGAAGAGCTGAGCATTGGCGGCGCTGGTGAGCTGGATCGCCCAGAACCAGACGGCGATGTCGGCGCCATAGGCGGCACCGCCGATGATGAGCAGCCAGCGGTCGCGCGCGGTCATGCCGGTTTTCACCGCCTTGTCGCCGCGCATCCCCCAGACCCACAACATCGGCAGCATCAGGGCGACCCGCCAGAATCCGGCCGCGGCGGGGTCGATCTCGATCCAGCGTACGACCAGCGGCGTGAGCCCGGAGACGACGGCACCGGCGAGCAGCGCGAGGAAGGCGGGGTTCATGGTGGTCTCGCTAACCAGCTAAATCCGTTTTGCTGGTTAAAGTAGAACAGGATTGAAGTAACCTGTCAATCGCCTTACACTGGTTATATGACGGTCGTCGCCCGAAAGCCCGGAACTCCCATCGCCAAACTGGCCCACCGGGCCGGCCATCGCTGCCTCGATTTCGTGAACAGCCTGGTCGCGACCAACGAGCCGGCCCCGCGCGACTCCCTGCTCAGCCCGTCAGACTACCGCATCTGGGCCGGCATGGCCGGCATCGCCGTCGATCCCCAGGCGAGCGAGCCGGTGGAGCTAGCGGCGCTGAACCGCGCTCGTGAACTCCGGGAATCGATCCTTCAGATCCTCACGGCGATGCTCGACGGAAAGCCGACACCTGTCGGCGCGATCGAGCATCTGACCGAAGAAGCCGCCCGCTCTTTCCGTTCGCGCCGCCTCGCTCCCGCCGACGGCCATCTCGCCTGGCAGCGCACTTATCACGATCTCGATTCCGTGACCGACCTGCTCGCGGCCGAGGCGGCCGAGCTCTTCTCGCGCGCCGGGCCACTGCCGCTCAAGCGCTGCATCGACGCCGATTGCGGCTGGTTCTTCCTCGACACCAGCCGCAACAAATCGCGCCACTGGTGCTCGATGACCGATTGCGGCAATCGCGCCAAGGCGCGCCGACATCGCGCGCGCCAGCAACTGGAAGAGTGCGCGAACTAAGGCGATCCAATCGCCTGCAACCGCGCCTTCAGCCGAGCTACCGCGAAATCGAGGAAGGCCCGGACCTTCAGCGGCAACAGCCCCTGCCCCGCATAGACGAGACTGAGAGGCCAGGGCGGCGGCTCGAATTCCTGAAGCGCGATCGAGAGCTTGCCGGCCCGCACAGCGTCGGCGACTTGATAGGAAAGCACGCGCGTGATGCCGACGCCGGCGATAGCCGCATCGATGGCGGCCTCGGCCGTGTTGACGACAAGGCGCGAATGGATTGGAACCGATTGGTCCGCCTTGCCTGCGGCGAATGTCCAGGCGGCCGGCGACATCAGCCCCTCGAAGGTGACGCCGTCATGCTGGCTGAGCTCTCCGGGATTCTTCGGCGTGCCCCGCGCGGCGAGATAGGCCGGGCTCGCGCAAACGACCTGACGGATCGCACCGACCCGGGTCGCGACCAGGCTGCTGTCCGGCAGGTCGCCGATCCGCACGGCGAGATCGACAGGATCCTCCATGAGATTCACGACGCGATCGGACAGCAGCATCCGGACGTCGATCTCCGGATAGGCCTTGAGGAACTCGGCGGCCACCGGGAGCACATGCAGCCGCCCCAAGACGATTGGCGCGGTGACAATGAGATTGCCCTTCGGAACGGTGAACTCGCCCGATGCCGCGCGCTCGATCTCCTCCAACTCCTCGAGGATGCTCTTGCAGCCCGCGACATAGGATCGCCCGGCATCCGTCAGGCTGAGGCGCCGGTTCGACCGGTTGAGCAGCCGTGTCTTGAGATGGGTCTCCAGCTCCGAAACCTTGCGGCTGACGGTGGCGAGGGGCACGCCCAGGCGGCGCGCGGCGGCAGACAGGCTGCCGGCCTCGACCGCCGCGACCAGGATCGACATGGATTCAAAGCGGTCCAATCATGCTTCCATAATCTGGTAGGATAGCTACCAGCTATACCTTCTGAATTTCAAATCTGGAAGGCACTAGCTTTCGGTCATCGGCCAACCCGGCCCTAAACCCGAAAGGAACCGCCTCCATGTCACGCATCCCCACGCCCGCCACCATCGAAGCCGCTCCCACCGCCTCGCAGCCTTCGCTCGAAGCGGTCAAGAAGCAGCTCGGCGTCGTGCCGAACATGTTTCGCCTGATCGCCAACAGTCCCGCCGCGCTCGAGAGCTACCTTGGCCTGTCCGGCGCGTTGAATAGGGGCGCCCTGCCGGCAGCCACCCGCGAGCGGATCGCGCTCGCCGTCGCCGAGATCAATGGCTGCAGCTATTGCCTCTCGGCCCACACCTACCTCGGCAAGAATCTCGCCAGGCTCGACGATGCCGAGATCGCTGCCAACCGCGATGGCGGGTCGAAGGACCCCAAGGCCGACGCCGCGCTCAAGTTCGCAGCCAAGGTTGTGCGCAATCGCGGCCATGTGAGCGAGGATGATGTCCGCACCGTCAAGGCCGCCGGCTATGACGACGCGCAGGTCATCGAGATCGTGCTCCATGTCGCGCTCAACACCTGGACCAACTACATCAATGAGGTCGCCAAGACCGACATCGACTTCCCGGTCGTCACGCCCCGCAAAGCCGGCTGACGCGCCGCGGCATGGATAAGAGATTCTTCCTGCGAGCGCCGCGCCACCGGGACGGCCAATGCTTAAACGGCATCGATTCGATGCGCGGCGTCATGGTGTGTCTTCAACTTTCCGCGAGCAGCGCGGCCAACACTCAACGCAACGCCCGATAACAGAAAAATCGCGCGAACGTGACTCGTCGTACCCGGCCCTGTTGCGCATTGTCAGTCACCGCTTCCGCAACCAAGGAGAACGAACATGAAAGCAAGAATCCTGACTGCCACGACCATTGCCGGCGCCGTCACCCTGGCTTTGCTCAGCGCCGCCAAGGCCGGCCCGGCACCCGTTCCGGACTACAAGAACGAGAAATGCTACGGCATCGCGCAGGCCGGTAAGAACGACTGCCAGACCGCGACGCATTCCTGTGCTGGCACCTCGACCAAGGCCAGCGATCCCGCCTCCTGGATCTACGTGCCCGCCGGCACCTGCGGCAAGATCGTCGGCAGCACGATGCAGCCGATGTGATCCCTGCTTTTGTTGCGTTAGCAGATCGGCATCTGTTGAAACCCATGCGGCCCGTCGCCGGAGCACTCTGCCGGCGGGCCGCATGTCTCACCGCAATGCGCCGTCCCGTCGTTCAAATTCGATAGCATGGAGTCCAGCTTGTCGAAACTCAGGCAGGCCGGCGTCGTCGTCGCGGCGCGGTCCCTCATTGAATGGCTCGATCGAGTCCCGATCGCGCTGCCGGCTCTCTTGTTGCGCCTCGGCGTGGCGCTCGCCTTCTGGCGTTCGGGCCTCACCAAGCTCCCCTTCGGAAACCCGACCATCATCGCGCTGTTCCGTGACGAGTACCGGGTCCCTCTGCTCCCGCCCGAGATCGCCGCTTACCTTGCAACCTCTCTCGAGCTGACCTGTCCAATCCTGCTGATCCTCGGCCTTCTCACACGCCCCGCTGCCGCGGCTCTGTTGGCGCAGACCTTGGTGATCCAGCTCTTCGTTTATCCGGAGAACTATCCCGATCACCTGCTTTGGGCCGGGCCGCTGATCTATCTTCTTCTGCGTGGCCCGGGCCGGTGGTCGTTCGACGCAAAGATTCGCGATTCAATCCTCGGCCGCGCCTGACAGCAGCGAGGCGTTGCCGCCAGCGGCCGTGCTCCGGCCGGTGGAGAGCTGGTCTACAGCGCGTCACTGCAGCAAGCGTTCGCCTGCTGGCTAGGCGGACAGGGAACGGATCCGTAGGAGCAGAAGACGCAGCAGTCACCAGACTTCGGCTTCAGCAGTGCGCCGCAGCCGCGACAGTCGTAGAAGAATTGGCAGGCATCGATCGGCATTTGCTCAGTTGCCTGATGCCCGCAACTCGGACAGGTAATGACCGAGTGGTCGATCACGGTATCACCCGGGAGGGATAGCCGGCTTGCGTCGTCGCCGACGTCAAGGCGTCGGTCGTCGTCTTTTGGTCGTCATAGGTGACTGTCGCGGTTTTCAGCTCGAACGACACGATCACGTTCTCAACACCGGAAATCTTGGCGAGGCTCTGCTTAACGATGTAGGGACAGGCATCGCAGGTCATGTTCTCGACAGCAAGCGTCACAGTCCGCTCGGCAGCGGATGCCATTGCACTGACGAGACCCATTGCACCGACACTCATCAAGGCAATGATGCTCTTCATTGGCTTCTCCATCCTATTCGATCAGGCCCCCAACAGCGCTCTTGCGACATAGGGGAACACCATGGCCGACGCCACCAAGGCAGTGGCGGCCCAGAGAGCCAGTTTCACGCCCCATTTCGATCGTCGGCGTGCGCAGGCCTCGCCTTCGCCACAGGCACCACGCGGCCGCCGGTAGACCAGATAGTACCCGGTCGCGAGGAAGGCCAGCGTGGCCCCGATGAAGACGGGCTGGTAGGGCGCGAGAGCGGTCAGGTTTCCGATCCATGCGCCGCTGATGCCAAGCGCGAAAAGCACGAGCGGCAGGATGCAGCAAGACATAGCCGCAAGCGCGCCGAGCACACCGCCGGCGGCGATCAGTTCCGTCTTGTGGCCATCGGTTCGCCCTGTCGTACCGAGTTCGGCATGGCCTCGCAGGTCCATCGCGCCCTACCTTCCGTTCAGCGGTTTCAATGATAACATCGGACCTGTAGTGACTACAGGTTCAAGGAGTTCGACCATGCCGGCGATCACGGTTTCGCGAGGTCCGACCCTGACCATCGGTGGGCTTTCGAAGTGCACCGGAGTCAATATCGAGACCATCCGCTTCTACGAACGCGTCGGCATCTTGCCGAAACCGCCGCGCAGTGCCGGCGGCCATCGCATTTACAGCCAGAATCAGTTGATGCGCGTGGGTTTCGTCCGCCGCAGCAGGGAGCTTGGATTTTCGCTCGACGAGGTGCGTGCATTGCTGCGTCTCGTCGATGGCGGCCGATATACATGTGCCGAGGTCAAGGCGATTGCGCTCGACCACCTCGCGGACGTTCGCCGCAAGATCGCCGACCTCCAGCGCCTCGAGCAGACCCTGGCGGACGTAGCCGGCAAATGTCGGGGCGGCAAGGTGCCGGACTGTCCCGTCATCGAAGCGCTCCTCGATTTCCGGCACTAATCGCGCTGTCGTACGCTCGCCGTCGCCCCGGCACCGTCGGCCCGTGCTGGCTCTCGGCTCTCAAACCCCGTCCCTAGCCCTCTTCCGCCAGCGACAGCAGCGAGGCGTTGCCACCGGCCGCGGTCGTGTCGATGGTCAAGGTCCGCTCGACCGCGAAGCGATGGAGATAATGCGGACCGCCGGCCTTGGGACCGGTGCCCGACAAGCCCTCGCCGCCGAAGGGCTGCACGCCGACCACGGCGCCGATCATGTTGCGGTTCACATAGGTGTTGCCGGCCCTGACCCGCTCCCAGACGCGGCGCTGGGTGGAATCGATGCGGCTATGGACGCCGAGCGTCAGGCCGTAGCCGGTGGCGTTGATCGCGTCGATCACCGGGTCGAGCTGGTCGGCGCGCCAATGGACGATATGGAGCACCGGCCCGAATACCTCGCGCGTCAGGCGCGACAGGGAATCGAGCACATAGGCGCGCGGCGCGAAGTAATGGCCCGGCGGTAGATCCTTGGCGAGCTTCATCTCATAGAGCAGCCGGCTCTCGCGGCCCATGCGCTGAGCATGGGCTTCGAGCATCTGTTTCGCGCCCTCGTCGATGACGGGCCCGATATCGGTCTCGAGCAGCGCCGGATCGCCGACCTTGAGCTCCTCCATGGCGCCCGCCAGCATCTTCTCGAGCTTGGGCGCGATGTCCTGCTGCACGAAGAGGACGCGCAAGGCCGAGCAGCGCTGGCCGGCACTCTGCAGGCCCGAGATCAGCACGTCGCGCACCACCTGTTCCGGCAGGGCCGAGGAATCCACGATCAGCGCGTTCTGCCCGCCGGTCTCGGCGATCAGCGGCACGATCGGTCCGTCCTTGGCGGCGAGCGCGCGATTGATCCCGCGCGCCACCTCGGTCGAGCCGGTGAAGGCGACGCCGGCGATGCGCGGATCGGCCACCAGCGGCGCGCCGACCTTCTCGCCATCGCCCGGCAGAAGATGCAGCACGTCGGCCGGAATGCCCGCCTGATGCAGGATACGAACGGCCGCGGCCGCGATCAGCGGCGTCTGCTCGGCCGGCTTGGCGATGACGCAATTGCCGCTGACCAGCGCCGCCGTCACCTGGCCGGAGAAGATCGCGAGCGGGAAGTTCCAGGGCGAGATGCAGGCGAAGACGCCGCGGCCCGCGAAGCGCAGCTCGTTGCGCTCGCCGGTCGGGCCCGGCAGGCGCATCGGTTGCGCGAAGTCCGCCCGCGCGCGGGCGGCGTAATAGCGGCAGAAATCGACCGCCTCGCGCACCTCGGCCAGCGCGTCGGGCACGGTCTTGCCGGCTTCGGCGATGGCGAGCCCCATCAGCCGCGGCAGATCCGCCTCCATCAGATCGGCGGCGCGGTCAAGACATTGCGCGCGGGTCTCTGCCGGGGTACGCGACCAGTCCTCATGCGCACGCGAGGCGCGCGCCAGGGCCTCATCGAGCTCGGGCGCGCCCGCCTCCACCACCTGGCCCACGGTGCGGCGCAGGTCGGCGGGATTGAGGATCGGGTGCGCATTGCCGCTGCGGGCGCGGCCGCCGACGATGGGGCCCGCCTGATGCGTTTCCTTCACTGCCTGGTCCATGGTGCGATCGAGCGGCAGCAGCTCGGCCAGATCGGTCAGATCGATGCCCTTGGAATTCTTGCGTTCGGCGCCGAAGAGATCGCGAGGCAGCGGGATATGCGGGTGGGGCTTGTGCAGCAGGCGGCGCACACGGCTCGCCGGATCGGCGATCAGATCGTCGAGCGGCGCCTTCTCGTCGACGATGCGGTTGACGAAGGAGGTATTGGCGCCGTTCTCCAGCAGGCGGCGCACCAGATAGGCCAGCAGATCCTCGTGACTGCCCACCGGCGCATAGATGCGCACGGCGCGGCCGAGCGTCTCGGGCGGCGTTACCTCTTCGTAGAGCGCGTCGCCCATGCCGTGGAGGCGCTGGAACTCGAAATCGGTCGCGTTGCCGGCCATCTCCAGCACGGCTGCCAGCGTATGCGCGTTATGAGTCGCGAACTGCGGATAGAAGCAGGCGGGATCGGCCAGGAGCTTGCGCGCGCAGGCGATGTAGGAGAGATCGGTCGAGAGCTTGCGGGTGAAGACCGGATAGCCCGGAAGCCCGCGCTCCTGGCTCTGCTTGACCTCGCTGTCCCAATAGGCGCCCTTGACGAGGCGTACCATCAAGCGGCGCTGGTGGCGGCGCGCCACGTCGGCCAGCCAGTCGATCAGATCGAAGCAGCGTTTCTGATAGGCCTGGATCGCGAGGCCAAAACCGTTCCAGCCCCGCAATGTCGGATCGGCCGCGACGGCCTCGATCACATCGAGCGAGAGATCGAGCCGCTCGGCCTCCTCGGCATCGACGGTGAAGCCGATGCCCACATCCTTTGCCATTCGCGCGAGCTTTGCCAGGCGCGGCACCAGCTCGGTCATGACCCGCGCCGTCTTGGCGAACTCGTAGCGCGGATGGAGCGCCGACAGCTTGACCGAGATGCCCGGCGAATCGATCGGCCCGCGTCCCTTGGCGGCGGCACCGATCGCCCGGATCGCCTGCTGATAGGCCAGGTCGTAGCGATCGGCATCGGCCATGGTGCGCGCGGCTTCGCCCAGCATGTCGTAGGAATAGCGGAAGCCCTTCTTCTCCAGGATGCGCGCGCGCTCGAGTGCCTCCTCGATATCGCGGCCCATCACGAACTGGCGGCCGAGGATACGCATCGCCTGCATGACGGCCTGGCGGATGACCGGCTCGCCGCTGCGCGACACCAGCCGCTTCAGCACGCCCGCCAGATCGGAGCCGCCGCGTTCGAGGCGCATGACGCGGCCGGTCAGCATCAGCGCCCAGGTCGAGGCATTGACGAACATCGAGTCCGAGGATCCCAGATGCCTTTCCCAGTCGGCGTCGGCGAGCTTGTCCTTGATCAGCCGGTCGGCCGTCTCCGCATCGGGAATGCGCAGCAGCGCCTCGGCCAGGCACATCAGCACCACGCCTTCGCGGCTCGACAATTCATATTCATGGAGGAAGGCATCGAGCCCGCCCTGGCCGACACGACGGCCCCGCACCTCCTGCACCAGGTTGCGCGCGCGGGTCGCGATACGGTCGAGCATGTCGGTCGGCAGCGAGGCCGCGATCAGCAGGCGCTCGACGCAGTCGGCTTCGTCGGCGCGATAAATCTCGCGCAGACGTTGACGCAACGGGCCGGCGGCTTCAGGCGGATCGCGGAAGATCATGAGGGTTCGGGGCCGGCCGGAGCCGCTTTCGGAAACGAGGCAGGTTCGCGGGAGACGCGCCTCACTCCGGACCCGCCGACGGGAGGAAGCGGCCGGCCACCCTGGCAGCAGCCGGCCCTAGACCTATCGCCTCGAAACGGCGCTGGCAAGGCGGAGGCTCTCCGCCATGATCGGCATCACCGGATCAGACGCCGGGATCGATCGCGGACAATCGCGACGAACCGGGCCTGAAGCTGCCCGACCGCAAGGCCAGCCCGAACAGCAGCACCGAGATGCCGGTCGAGAGCAGGCTGATGCCGAGGAAAAGACCCAGCAGCCAGGGCGCATTGCCGGGCCAGCCGATCCAGATCAGAAGCCCGAGCAGGACGGTCACGATGCCGTCGAACAGGACCCAGCCCCAGGGGCTCGCCGGCTTCAGGCGAAAGGCCAGCGCGATCGCGGTGGCGCCCTCGACGATCCAGAGCACCGCCAGGACGAGGGTTAGGGTCAGCACGCCGCTGACGGGGCTGGCGAGGAGCAGCAATCCCGCCACCAGATAGACGATCGCCCAAAGCAGCTTGAACCAGAAGCCGCTCTCCTGCCGGCCGCGGAGCGCATGAACCAGCAGCACCGCGCCGCCGATCAGCAGGAGCCAGCCGACCCAGATCGCCGCGGCGAGCGAGCTCGCCAGCGGAAAGCAGACGGCGATGACGCCCAGGATCAACAGCAGGATGCCGAGGCCGATCGAGAGATTCGCGGCTTTCCTGATAGCGTCGGCAGGCTTGATGTCGTTTGCTGACATGAGTCACCCCGTTCCCGATGCCCCGTTGCGGGTCGAGGCCTGCGACCGCGCCGGGGCTGGCGTCGGCGAGGCTCATAACCATAAGCAATCCCGGGGTTTCCCCGGCGGCTTCACCGCCCGGGGTCCGGCCGCTATAGTCCGGCCACCCCGGGGTCTGGCGGCCTCCAACCCGTCCGATCATAAGCCATATCGGGGCGATGCCGGGGGCCATCAAGCCGCTGGCGGTCGATGCAGACAAGTCTTATCGAGTTCATTCAAGGGCCGGGAGCTGGGCGATCATGGCGGGTGCAGGACAAGTCTACGACGTTGCCATTGTGGGGGCAGGCTCGGCCGGACTGGCCGCTGCCAAGACCGCCCGTAGCCTGGGGCTCGACGTGGTGGTGCTCGAAGCCTCGCACCGGATCGGCGGGCGCGGCTATACCGAGGAGCTGGCGCCGGGCGTGCCGTTCGATCTCGGCTGCCATTGGATGCATTCGGCCAGCCTGAACCCCTATGTCGCGATCGCCGACAAATACGGGTTCTATTACCGCAAGGGCAGCTATCCGCGCAGCCTCTTCATCGACGGCCGCAAGGCGACGGCCGCCGAAGGCGGCGAGCTCGAGGCCTTCATCGATCGCAACCATGACGCCGTGATCGCGGCGGCCCAGCAGGGCCGCGACATCTCGGTGGCCGAAGCGACCGAGCGCGAGAATCGCTGGACCCAGGTGTTCGACTACTGGACCACGATCGGCAACGCGGTCGATTCCGATCAGGTCTCGGTCATGGACACGCTTCATTACAACGACACCGACGAGAACTGGCCGCTGCGGGAAGGTTTCGGCGCCCTGATCGCACGCTTCGGCGCCGATGTGCCGGTGACGCTCAATTGCGCCGTCCAGCGGATCGAATGGGGCGGCTCGGAAGCGGTGCTGCACAGCAAGAGGGGACCGATCAAGGCCAGGCGCGTCATCGTCACCGTCTCGACCGGCATCCTGGGCGCCGGCGATATCCGCTTCGACCCGGCGCTACCGAACTGGAAGCAGGCCGCGATCGAAGCGCTGCCGCTGGGCACGCATAATCGCATCGGGCTGATGCTGGATCGCGATCCCTTCGGTCCCGATTTCCCCAAGGGCTCGCTCTTGCTGGAAGAAAGCGCCGAGCCGATGGGATTCGGCATCCGCCCCTTCGGCCAGGATTGGGTCGTGGGCTATACCGGCGGGCGCTTCGCGCTCTGGCTCGAGCGCGCCGGCCAGGCCGCCGCGGTCGAGCTCGCCAAGGAGAAACTGGCGAAGGCGTTCGGCAGCGACATCAAGAAATACGTGACCCGCAGCATCGTCACCGCCTGGGCCGGCGACCCCTGGGTCAAGGGCTCCTATTCCGCGGCCTTGCCGGGCCAGGGCCACCAACGCGCCGAGATCTCACGGCCGATCGAGGACCGCCTGTTCTTCGCCGGCGAAGCCACCTCGACCGAGTTCCACGCGACCGCCCATGGCGCCTACATCACCGGCATCGACATCGCGCGCGCGGTCGCGAAGAGTCTGGGACGGAAGCTGGAAGCGGTGGCGGTGCAGTAAGCTTGCATTCGCCCGATGGCGCAGTGGTTTGCTGCGTTCTTGTGGCGGTTCAGAAAGAATAACAAATAGGCCGATCGGATTGCGCGAGGCCACCATGGAGAACCCAACGGGTGAATCAGTTGATGGTCTGCTCAGGCTGGATTTCGACCGTCGATTGACGTTCCAGTTTCGAGGCTCTGGCGACACGTCTGATGCTGGCTTGCCGGACTCTCGTGAGCTTGGCGGCACCCTCGGCCTTGGCGCGATGGCAGGCGGCGTGCTCGCTGACGCACACAGAGGTAGTGCGGAACGCAATCACATCGGCCCAGGAAAGCCGTTCATCCGCTGGATGTCGGGCGAAATGGTTTGCGCGCGCGGGCGAGCCGTCCGGATGATACCGCCGATGCTCCGCATCCTGGCGATGCTCGTGGTTCTTTTGGTCGCCAGCAGCGTTGCCCACGCCGACGGCTCTTGGTCGGGCACCTGGGCGACGGCCTGGCGCGATGGCGGCGCCATCCTGTCACTTGAGCAGCAGGGCGACCGCGTCACTGGCACTTACCCGCTCTACGGCGGCCGAGTTGAGGCCGTCGCCAAGGGGCAGCGCCTGGACGGCAGATGGTTTGAGGGGGACAAAAGCGGCACTTTCCTCTTCGTCATGGGCCGCGATGGCAACAGCTTCAGCGGCCGATTTGACACCGGCGAATGGTGGACTGGCGCACGCTCGGCCGGACGGAACGGCACGGCCGAATTCGACCTCAGCAGCCCGCGCGAAGCATTTCAGCGCTTCATCGGCTACGGCAACCTGGCCCGGGCCGGCCGACCAGATGAATGGGGCACGGCGATGCTGGCCGTCGAATTCGGCACCGCTGAGTCGGCGATGCCAAGCGCCGAGCAGCTCCAGCGGGTGAAGGAGTTGTTCAGCCTGATCGACCTCACGACCTTCCATGTTTGGGCGCTGCCGACCGAGGCCTCTGGCAATATGGTGCCGGTAAAGCTGGAGCAATCGGGGTCGAGCGCGTCAGTCACTCTCACCATGGTAAGGGACGACAAGGGAAGCTGGCGCATTCACATGCCGGGTGATGAGGAGCTCAGCGCCGCCCGCCGCACCTTGCTGGCCGCACGCGGCGGACAGGAGCCCGCCGCGGACGCATTCAAGCGCCTGCAGAACCCCCGCGACACAATGCGCAGCTTCCTTGAAGGTATGGCCGACTGGAACGGCGCCGGGCGGGCGCTGGCGCTCTCCACGCTCGATCTGTCGGCTATCCCCGAGGCGTTTCGCGATGGGCACGGCGCGTTGGTCGCCCAGTACCTCCGCCGGGTGCTCGACAAGATCGGGCTGGTCGGCCTGCAGGCGATCCCCGACGACGGTGCGAATCGTACCCCGTATCTCCATTTCAGCCATCCGGCGGGCCGCATCATCATCGCTCCCAGCGGGCCCGACGCGAATGCGCCGTGGAAGTTCACGACCGAAACCGTGGCGGACGCCGACGAGCTCTACCGGGCCATCGACGACCTGCCGCCGCCGCTGATTACACCCCCAGGGCTGATCCCGGACGCACCCTTCTTCACCCTGCGTGAGATGGTTCGTGCCCATTTACCCGGTCTGCTCGGCCGGGTCGGCGGAATCGAATATTGGCAAGTGATTGCCGCGGTCATCGTATTTCTCAGCGCCGCGCTGACCGGCTTGCTCGGCGCATGGCTGGTCCGGCGCGTGACCGCCTGGCTGGCTGGCGACCAAATCAGCCAGTCGCGCGTCTTTGTCTGGGCGGCCGGAATCGCCATCGGGCTGCTGGTCGCCGTGCCTTTCCCCCCGGTCGTCGGCGCGCCGGAGGAAGTGCGGCGCTACACCTACCCGGTCCTCGGCATGATTCTGATCTTGGCCGGTTCCGTCCTCCTGTGGCATCTGCTGGAAGTCGCCGCTGTTGTCCTGCAGCGCATTGCGAAACGCACCATCACTGCCACCGATGACATCTTGTTCACCCTGCTGGTGGCTGCCGCCCGCCTCGGCGTCGTCATCGCTGGCCTGCTGGGTGTTGCCCATTTCTTGTCGATTCCGGCCAGTGGCATCCTGGCTGGATTTGGTATCGGCGGGCTTGCCTTTGCATTCGCCTCGCGCGAGACCCTGTCGAACGTGTTCGGCGCGGGAATCCTGGTGAGTGACCGACCGTTTCGTAGCGGCGACTGGATCACCAGCGGTGATATCGATGGATCAGTTGAGCATGTAGGCATCCGCTCCACCCGCGTGCGCACCGCGCAGGACAGCATCATGGTGGTACCCAACGGCAAGCTCGCCGATTCAGTCATCAACAACCTCGGGACGCGACGCTACCGTCTGCTCAAGACGCAACTGCTCGTCACATCCGGCGCCACGCCCGAAAAATTGGATGCATTTACAGAAGCGGTGCGACAGCGGGTTACCGGTGACGAGGCATTCGTGGCCAACCGCACCGATATCGGCGTTTCCAGTATCACCATGTCGGGGGTCCAGGTCGAGTTGATGACCTATCTGGACGTGCCAACCCAGAATGCGGAACGCGCCGCGAAGCACGCGTTGTTCGTGGACGTGGTTCAGCTCGCCGAAAAATGGGGCCTGACGCTCGGGGCCGGGATGCTCACGGCCGATCAAGCCAAGGCGGTGACGGGCACATCGGTCACCGCCGGGTAATGAAAAAAGCCGCCCGCCAACACTCTATTTTCGGCGCTTGACACGTCGCCGCGAGCCGCTGACTGACTTGGCGCACCCGCGTGCATGCAATAGGACGAAGATGGAGTAGGAACAGGGGTATCCTTCTCCCATCTTCGGGGGAGAGGACTGGACAGCACCGACATCGCGTCGGCCCCCTTCCTAACCTTCCCCCGCGAGGCGAGGTAAGGGACAAAGGAACTTAACGCGCTTCTCCCGCCAGAAAAATCTCCACCCGCTCCTTCCCCTTCCCGATATTGCGCCGCTTCAACGTCATGGTCCCCACCTCGCCCGTGCGTTTCAAATGCGTGCCGCCGCAAGGGACGCGAGCGAAGCCGGGGACTTCCCAGTAGCGGCGCTGTGCCGCCTCGTCGTTGAAGGCGCTGACGATCGGCCGATTGCTCTCGACGATCCGACGCAAGCCCTCGCCCAGCAGCGGCAAGGACGGGGTGATCGGTTCGGCCCATTCGAAGTCGATACGCGCCTTGTCGGCGGCGATATGGGCACCGATCTTCTCGATCCCGGCGAGATGCTTGTAAGCGAGTTCGAGGACAACCTCGGCCGCGAAATGCAGCCGCATCAACCGGTAGCGGCGCTCCCAGTCGATCGCGACCGTGACCGTGACCGCCTCGCCGGCGACGAGCCCATGGTCTTCCTGCAATCGATAGAGAATATCGACTCCGCTCTTGCGCGCCTCGAGCACAGGCTTCCCGCCGATGGTGCTGGCGTCGCTTTCTTGCCCGCCCGAGAGCGCATAGAAGATCGTCGCTTCGAGCGCGACCTCGGCGCCGGCGACGGAAGCGACGCGCGTCTCCAACTGCGTCAGGTAGGGAT
>NZ_JBOHKS010000238.1:0-55642 GCF_050729195.1 Hypericibacter sp. | reverse complement strand
TCGCGCTCGGCGCGCGCCTCGGCGCGGCCGGCGGCGCGGCCCGCGGCGTGACCTTCCTCGCGCGCCTGGCGCAGATCGGCTTCGCCGAACCTGAGCGCAGGCGGCTTCTCCGGCTTCGCTTCCATGGGCGAATCGAAGGAGGTCTCGAACAGGAACTTGCCGGAAACTGCCATAGCGCTCGTCTGTGGGTGCGGGCCTGAGTTCCACTGCGAGCCGGACCGGCCCGCAGCGATCGGGTCCTAGTAGATGAGTTCGTCTTCGCCCTTCTTGTCCGACAGGATGATCTCGCCCTTGGCCGAGAGATCCTTGGCGATCTGGACCATGGCCTGCTGCGCCTCGTCGACGTCGCGCAGGCGGACCGGCCCCATCGCCGCCATGTCCTCGCGCAGCATCTTTCCGGCGCGCTCGGACATGTTGGAGAAGAAGAGTTCGCGGAGATCCTCCGACGCGCCCTTGAGGGCGGTCCCGAGCTTGTCCTTCTCGACCGCGCGCAGCAGCGTCTGGACGCCGCCCGGGTCGAGGTTGCCGAGGTCCTCGAAGGTGAACATGAGGGCCTTGATGCGCTCGGCGGAGTCGCGGTTGCGCTCCTCGAGCGACGACATGAAGCGGCCCTCGGTGTTGCGGTCGAGATTGTTGAAGATTTCCGCCACCAGCTCATGCGCGTCGCGCCGGTTGGTGCGGGCGAGGTTGGTCATGAATTCATTGCGCAGCGTGCGTTCCACGTCGTCGAGCACGTCGCGCTGCACCGCCTCCATGCGCAGCATGCGCATGACCACTTCCATGGCGAAGGCTTCGGGCAGATGCGTCAGCACGCGCGCGGCGTGGTCGGGCTTCACCTTGGAGAGGACGACCGTGACGGTCTGCGGATATTCGTTCTTGAGGTAGTTGGCGAGCACCACCTCGTTGACGTTGCCGAGCTTGTCCCACATGGTCCGACCCGCGGGGCCGCGGATCTCGTCCATGATGGCGTTGACCTTGTCCTTGTCGAGCACCTTCATCAGCAGCCGCTCGGTGCTCTCGAAGGAGCCGTGCAACGAGCCGGTCGAGGTCATGCGGTTGGCGAACTCGACGAACAGCTGCTCCACCACGGAGGAGTGGATCATGCCGAGGTTCGCCATCGTCTGCGAAACCTCCTTGATCTCGTCCTCGTCCATGAGCGCGAACAGCCGCTGAGCGCCGTCCTCACCCACGGACAGCATCATGACCGCTGCCTTCTGAGCGCCGGAGAGACTGTCTATCTTCTGAATTTCCGCCACGTCTTCTTACCTTTGATGGGCGTCGGTTGTTCCGTTGCGATCCAACTCAGCTATCCTGGTACATCCAGCCGCGCATGATGCCGACGGCCTCCTCGGGGTGCTTCGCGACGAGCTCGCTGATCTTCCTGATCGAGGAGGCGCGCACCTGGCCCTCGATCTGGCCGATGTCGATCATCCGTTCGATCTCGTCGCCGATATTCGGGCCTGGCGTCATCGCGGTGCTGCCGTCGGGCGAGGGCAGGGCCATCTGGCCGCCGGTCTGATCGGTGATCTGGCCTGCGGTCGCCGGCTTGGGCGGCGAGAGCAGGCGATTGAGCATCGGGCGCAGGCCGAACATGATGGCGAGCGCCCCCAGCAGGGCCAGCACCAGCATCTCGACGATCCGCACCATGTCGGCGCGGCTGAAGCCCATGAACAGGCCGGCATTGGCATCGCTGCCGATCTCGGTATTGTCGGCGAAGCGCATATTGACCACTTCGACCGTGTCGCCGCGCTTCTCGTCATAGCCGATGGCGCTCTTGACCAGCTTGCCGATCTGGTCGAGCTCCTGGGCGGAGCGCGGCGCATAGGTGTTGGTGCCGTCGGCGGCTGTCGAATAGGTGCCGTCCACCAGCACCGCGACCGACAGCTTCTTGATCTGGCCGGTCTCGCGGATATGGACCTGGGTCTCCTTGGAGATCTCGTAATTGACGGTCTCTTCCGTGCGCTGCGAGCTGGTGGCGCTGGTGGAGCCGCTCGTGCCGCCGCCGCCGGTCGGGTTGGGCAGGTTGTTGGCGACCGTCACCTGGTCGCTGGGCTGCGCATCCTGGGAATTGTTCTTTTCCTCGACGGTCTGGGTCGAGCGCACCACCTGGCCGTCCGGATTGTAGGTCTCGGAGTTGGTGGTCACGCGATCGAAATCGAGATCGGCCGTCACCTCGGCGCGGATCTTGCCGTAGCCCAGCGTGCGCTGGAGCAGCTCTTCGATGCTGCGCCGGATCTTGTTCTCATAACCGAGGCGCATTTCCTCCGACGAGCCCGACAGCTCCGAATCGTCGCCGTCGCCCGACCCTGCAGCCAGCAGCGTGCCGGTCGAATCCACGATCGAGACGGCATTGGGCTTGAGGCCCGGCACCGCGGCCGCGACCAGATGCTCGATGGCGGAGACCTGCTGCTTGTCGAGCACGGCGCCGCCGGCCATGGTCAGGATGATCGAGGCCGAGGGATTGGGCTGTTCCTTGGCGAAGAGCTGGCGCTCCGGAATCACGAGATGGACGCGGACATTCTTGACCAGCTCGATGGTCTTGATGGTGCGTGCCAGCTCGCCTTCCATGGCGCGCAGCTTGTTGACCTGCTGCTCGAAGCTGGTGGTCCCCAGCGGCTGCTGCTGGTCGAAGATCTCGTAGCCGATCGAGCCGCCGCCGGGCAGGCCTTCCTGCGCCATATTCATGCGCAGCTTGAGCGCCTGGTCGGCCGGCACGCGAATGGAGGTGCCGTCGGCGCCGATCTGATAGGGCACGCCCATCTGATCGAGCTTCTCGACGATATGGCTGCTGTCGGCCGGATCGAGATCGCCATAGAGCAGCGCCATGTCGGGCGTCGACAGACGCATGCCGATATAGGCGAAGAATCCGAGCAGCAGCAGGGCAATGCCGCCAAGCGCACCGAGCTTGACGGGCCCGAGCTTGCGCAGGGTCTCCATCATGACGCCCTCGCGGTCTGACGATCGGGGGCGTGGCAAATCAGACAGAATTTCAGGGACATTCGCGCCGTGATGCGTGGGGCCTATCGATGTTCCCGACGCTAAGCGCGCGAAGTGAAAAAGCTATTAATCGGCGGCAGATTTTGCCGGGTAAACCGGCAAGTTCTGCCGGCCCGGTGATTCATTCGTTGTTAGCGTTCTGCAGGCTCGCCGTTCCCGGCCTGTGGATAACAGGCCAATCACGGATAGCGGGCAGGCTCGCGATAATCCTGAAGCCGCGTGACCCTCAGTCCCTTGATGCCATGGGCGTCGATCTGACGCTGCCAGCTCAGGAACTCCTCGACGGAAAGCTGATAGCGCTCGCAAGCCTCCTCGAGGGTGAGAAGGCCCGCGCGCACGCCGGTGACGACCTCCGCCTTCCGCCGAATGACCCAGCGCTTGGTGCCGGGGGGCGGAAGATCGTCGAGCGACAGCGGCAGCCCGTCGGGGCCGATGATCCGATGCGACCTACCTGGGCGATCGAGCGTCATTGTGTCTCGCTCCGTCTTGGACCGATGGTTGCGGTCGTCAATGTCCGCGACCTGTCCTGAGCGTAACGCCAACCGCTTTAAGGAAGACCTAAATCGCACAGTTAAGCAGAGCTGTATCCTGGCGTTTCGGCCGTCACAAACCCTGCTCGGGTCGTGACGGCCGGCGCTTTGTCAATGTTTCGTCAATGGCTGTTAACGGCTTGCGCTATTAACGGCGGATCTGCAGGAGCTCGCTCAGCATGTCGTCGGCCGTGGTGATGACCTTGGCCGAGGCCGAGTAGGCGCGCTGCGTGATGATCATGTTGGTGAACTCCTCGGCCAGGTCGACCGTCGAGGATTCCAGCGAGGAGGGCGAGACCTTGCCCGCACCCGCCGTGTTGGCCTCGAGCAGCACCGGATCGCCGGAGTAGGTCGTGGTCTGGTAGGCGTTGCCGTTCTGGGCGGCGAGGCCGTTCGGGTTGCGGAAGGTCGCGACCGGCAGCTTGAAGATGTCGCGCTGCTCGCCATTGTCGAACAGGGCCGTCACGATGCCGTCCTCGTTGATCGAGATGCCAGTGAAGGAACCATAGGTCAAGCCGTCCTGGGCATTCACCTTGGCGGCATACTGGCCGGCGAACTGGGTCACGCCGTCGGGCATGCCAGGCGTGCCGAGATCGAGCGTGACCTGCTGGCGATCCTGGGTCGAGTTGGTGAGCGGATCGTTGTCGTAGTCGACCAGGAAGTTCAGGTGGTTGTTGGTGTCGACGGTGGCATAGGGCGCCGTCGGGACGATGCCGCCCAGGGTTCCGTCGGCATTGAAGGTCACGGTCGCCAGCGGCACGCCGTTGGTGGCGTGGTTCTGGAAATTGACCGTCGTGAAGGCGGCACCCAGGTTGGTCGAAAGGGTGGTGCGATCGCCCGCGACGTCGAGGTCGTAGGTCGAAGCGCCGTTCAGGTCGAGGGTGAAGCTTCCGCCGGCACCATCGGTGAAGGTCAGCTGATCCGTGTTGGTCAGATCGTTGCCGGCCACGGTCGGCACCGTCGCGGTGAAGGGCGTGGCGCCGATATTGACGGTGATCGTGGTGGTGTTCGGCGGGGCGCCGCCGGGGGCGTTCACCGTGAAGGGACCGACCAGGCCGCTGATGTTACCGGTGGCGGAGGTGAGGCCGAAGTTGGACGTGTCCGACAGGGTCGCGGTCGGGAAGTAGTTCGTGGTGGACGCGGCGAAGGTCGCAGCACCGGTATCGTCGGAGGCGTAATTGCCGCCGCCCGCGAGACTGCCCAGCAGCGACCAGGTATTGGCGCCGGTCTTGGCCCAGGTCATGTTCATGACCTGCGTCGTGCCTTGCTTGTCGTAGAGCTGAACCGAGGTGTCATGCGTCGTGCCGGTGATATCGTTGGCCGGCAGGTTCAGGGCCCACTGGATGTTCGAGGTCGGGCGCGCGGTGCCGGTCAGGTTCGAGACGTTCACCGTCTCGAGGCTCTGCAGCAGGTTCGTGTTCGCCGGCAGATTGCCCTGGTTGTCCAGGCGCCAGCCCTGCAGGAAATACCCATTCTGGGTCAGGTTGCCGCTGGCATCCGTCGTGAAATGGCCGGCGCGGGTGTACATGTAGTTGTTGCCGACGCCCGGATTGGCCGCGTCGTTCACGACGAAGAAGCCGTTGCCGACCAGCGCCACGTCGGTCGGCGAGGAGGAGCCCTGCAACAGGCCCTGCCGGTCGATCATCTGGAACGGGGTGGAACGCACGCCGCCGGGCGAATAGGTCGAACGCGACGCGGCTTCGGTCACCAGGGTCTGGAACTGGGCCCTGGTGCCCTTGTAGCCGATGGTGTTCACGTTCGAGATGTTGTCCGAGATCATGCCCAGCGCCTGGCTCTGCGCCGCGAGGCCGGAAACACCGGAAAACATTGCGCCGTAAATGCTCATTTTTTTCTCCTAGAGTCTTCTTCTGAAGGCGTGAGGGGGTGAGGCAATCAGGTGGAGCTGCCGCTGGCCGTTGGC
Source organism: Hypericibacter sp. (assembly GCF_050729195.1). Classification (NCBI taxonomy): domain Bacteria; kingdom Pseudomonadati; phylum Pseudomonadota; class Alphaproteobacteria; order Rhodospirillales; family Dongiaceae; genus Hypericibacter; species Hypericibacter sp. The sequence goes on along the minus strand of NZ_JBOHKS010000238.1, from coordinate 50,194 downwards.
GAACGCACCGATCCGACCTTGCTCAGCGGCACGTCGAGATCGCCGATCGACAGATGGAATTCGCCGTCGATGCGCTGCACGGCGTCGACCTTGCCGCGCGTGCCCGTGGTCACGGCGAGCTGGACATTCTTGTCGTCGACCGCCTGGACCGAGATGTCATAGACGCCATCGTCGAGCTGGTTGCCCTTCTGGTCCTTGCCGTCCCAGGTCAGGTCATGCGAGCCGGTCTTGGTATCATCGAGCGGAATGGTCCGCACGGTCTGGCCGTCGGCATCCTTGATCACCAGCGTCGCCGTCTGGGCGTCGCTCGAGAGGTCGTAGGAAATCTGCGCGGATCCATCCTGCAGCATGACCTGGTCGCTCTGGGCCTCGATCACATTGTTGAGGAAGCTCAGCGCCGCCATGGCCTGGTTGTCGGACTGCACGCCCAGGAGCGAATCCAGCTTCTGGTTGGTCTCGATCTGCTGCTCGACGCTGGTGAATTCGACCAGCTGCTGGGTGAACTGGTTGGTGTCGAGCGGCGACATGGGATCCTGATATTGGAGCTGCTTGGTGAGCAGCGTCAGGAAGTTGTCGAAATTCTTGGAGAAGGAAGACAGGGCGTTGGTGCCACCATTGGAGCTGGTGCCCGTGTTCGTTCCGACGCCATTGACGGTGGTCATGTTGCCTTGCTCCTTTTATACGGCGATGTTCACGCGGCCATCGGCGGCGGCACGGATCGCATCGGCTGTGCTGGCAATGCGGTAGGTCGGGCGGTAGCTGCGTTCGGCCTCGTCGGCAACCGCGGTCGCGGCCTGCCAGGCGGCCGGGCCCGGATTGTTCTGCTGGTTCTGATATTGCTGACGCTGCTCGCCCTGCAGATTGAAGCTGAGGGAGCTGCCGTCGGTCTTGAAGCCGGCATCCTGGAGCGCGCGCTCGAGGCCGCCGGCGTCGCGGCGCAGCAGCTCGAGCGTCTGCGGCCGGTCGGCGGCGATGACGGTGTTGATCGTGCCGGAGCGGTCGAAGTCCAGCTTGATCTCGATGCGGCCCAGATCGTGCGGTACGATCTGGATGGTGATGTGGTCGCGCCCGTTGGCGACCGCGCGCTGGATCTGCAGCGGCAGCTGGTCATCCTGGGTCAGGAACTGGCTGAGCTTGTCGGCAGGCACCTGGATGGTGGTGCGGGCGGCCATATGGGTGCGCGGATCGACGGCGCCCGTATTGGCGGTCGTGTTGCTGGCGCTGGCGCTGTCGGCTGCGTCGCTGGGGCCGGGGGTCTTGTTGCTGTCGTCGGACGCGGCCTTATCGGCGCGACCGTCGCTCGCGGTGCCGGTCGGCGCCGGCTCGGACTTGGGCTCCGCCTTCTTGGCGCTCTCCACGGCGGAGACCGCCGGGGTCGTGTCGCGGGTATCCGGTTTCTTGGTCTGGGGTGGTGCCACTTCGACCTTCTGGAACGGGCTGGTGGCAGGATCGGGCGTCTTGGCGGGCGGCGCTTCGCCGTCCGGCAAGGGCGCCGCGGCCGTGCTCTTGCTGTCGATCGGGGTGCCGTCGCCATCACTGGGCGAGGTGCCATCCTCCGACGGCTTGTCGGCGTCGGGCTTGGGTTCGAGGCTGATGAAGCTGCCGGCCGCGACGGCCGGATGGGCCGGCGAGGTGGGCGGCGTCGACTTGTTGTCCGTGGCCGTCACCGGCGAGGTCGTGGCGGCGGGATCGAGACCCAGCGTGCCGTCCTGGATCAGCGGCGTCTGGCTGGGGCCGGTTGGGATCACGGCATCGGATTTGGGCGCGAGCGCCGCGTTCGTGCCGTCCTGGGTGAAGGTTGGTTTGCCGTTGTCGGCGCCGAACTTGGCGGCGGCGCGGGCACGAAGCTCGGCGAGAATGGCATCGAGATCGGCGGGGGACACGGTCTGCCCCGGCTCCGTCTGGCTGGCCGTCTTGTCGGAGGCGGTCGGATCGGTCGCGCTGCCGGCATCGGTCGCGTTGTCGTCGCCGGTCAGGGCCGACATGTCGCCATTCTTGGCATTGGCGAGAGCCTGCGCCAACAAGGCCAGCTTGTTGCGGTCGCTGAGCTGGGAGAGATCGAGACCGTTCGCCGAGGCGATGGCGGTCAGCGGATCCGATCCGCTGTCGCCGATCAGGTTCTGATCGGTGGCCGGGTTGTTGGCCATCATTGGATTGAACAGGGCGAGAAGACCCTGCAGGCCGGCCGCGGCGTTGGCCGAGCCATCGCCCGTCTGCTCGGTTTCCTTGGCATTGCCGCCCTGGCGTCCGACCAGGGCGAGCAGGGCGGCGAACATGCCGCCGCCCTTTCCCGCTTGACCCGCAGCCTTGCCGAAAAGGCTCTGGGCGGTACCGGTCGTACCATTATCGGTTTGGATCGCTTCCATGGAGCCGTCGCCTTCCTGGCGCCGCTGGTCGGTGACTGAAGATCAGACGGCGGCGCGCAGCTCGGCGGTCGACATCGAAACGAGGCCGGTCATCCCGGCGAGCTCGTTCCAGGAGTCGCGCAGCGGCTCCAGCATGTTCACCATCCGCTCGGCCGTCTCGATGTCGTTATAGACATTGACGCGCGGCAGCTGAGCCATGATGTGGGCGTAGATCGAGCCGAGGTTGGCGGCGACTTCGCCGCCCTGCTCGGTGTCGAGCGTCACATAGAGGAAGCCGACGATCTCCATCGCCGCGGTGACGGCATTGCAGCGACCCTCGATATCCCCCGAAGCGGCCGCCATGCCGGCGATGCGGATGGCCGCGATGGCCTCGTCATAGAGCATCACGATGCGGCGGGCGGGTTCGGCTTCGATCAGGCTGTCGATGTCGCAGTGGCGAATGATGGTCATGACGGTCGTCCTTTTTCTTTTTGTTCTGGTTCTTGTATCGGGTTCGCGGGATCTGCCGGCCGTTACTGGAACAGCTTGAGCAGGTCCTGCGGCATCTGGTTGGCCTGCGCCAACATCGCCACACCGGCCTGCACCAGGATCTGTTTCGAGGTGAAGGTCGTCATTTCCGACGCGATATCGAGGTCGAGCAGGTTGGATCGGGCCGCTTCGGTATTTTCCACTGCGGAGGAGATGTTGGCGGCGGCGAATTCGAGGCGGTTCTGATAGGCGCCGACCGCGGCGCGCGACGTATTCAGGATGTCGATCGCGTTGCCCAGGAGGTCGGAGGCCATGTCCGAGGTGGTCATGGTCGTGATGTCGGTGCCGTTGATGCCGAGATTGGCCCCGCTGATGCCGTCGATCGCGACGCTGATCACGTCCTTGGTCACATCCGTGCCGGTGCCGACCTTGAAGCTGAAGGTGGCTGAGCTCGAACCCGAGAAATGCAGGCCATTGGCGGCGCCCGGGGCGACGGTCGTCTGGGACTGGAAGGCCGTATTCAGCGAAAGGACCAGGTCACCGGTGTTCGTGCCGGTCGGGAGCAGCTTGACGCCGGCGCCCGTGAGCATGGTGCCGTTGGCGGCGAGCACGGTGGACGCGATCGCGCCGCTATAGCTGTTGGTGCCGTCGGTCAATGTGAAGGTCGCATTGCCCGAGCTGTAGCTCAGCGTGTAATTGTCGGTCGCCGCGGTCGTGGTCGTCAAACCGTGGCCGGTGATGCCTGAGATGCCGTCGGCCGTCGCGAAGGCGCCGCTGGTATTGAGACCGGCGCCCGCCGTCGTCAGCGATCCGTTGACCAGCTGGTTGCCGTTGAACTCGGTCGAAGCCGCGATGCGGTTCACTTCGGCCAGCAGCAGCTGATACTCGGTATTGAGCATGCCGCGTTCCGTGTTCGAGAGCTGGCCCGAACCGGCCTGGACCGACAGCGTCTTCATGCGCACCAGCACGTCGTTGATGCGGGCCATGGCGCCGTCGGCGACCTGGAGCATCGAGACGCCCTGGCCGGCATTGACGCTGGCCTGGCGCAGACCCTGCACCTGGCTGTTGAGGCGCGAGCCGATCGCCATCGAGGCGGCGTCGTCCTTGGCGGACACGACGCGGCTGCCTGAGGAGAGTTTCGCCAGCGACGAGGTCGCGGCCGCATCCGACGCCTGCAGATTGCGGTGCGCGACGTTGGCGGCGTAGTTGGAAATCGCGTTGAGAGCCATCTTCTGTCTCCTGAACTTCAGGTGCCTGCCGTGCCCTTTTCGGGGCCCATGTCACGGCGTCGGCGTGTCCTAAAACCCGATGCGGCGCTGCCGCCCCTTCCTTGTCGGTGGCGAACCGTCCCTTGGGATGGACGACGCGCGCGACGGGTCTTTCAGAGGGAGATAAGGCAAGCGGCGGGCCAACTGCCGGGCCAACCTGTAACCATTTGAAAGAGCAACGATATTTTTCGATGGTTGGCGGGCCGGCCGAAGATCGAACCAATGCGAGGCAAGTTTTTCAGGGCATTGCCGGCAGTTTCTGCCGCAGGACCGGCCGCTTCCTGCCGGGGTGGACCCTCGAAATCCCTGTTCGCCAAGGATCAGCCGGGGGCGCGGGCCCCGGGCCGAGGCTCAGTCAGCAAATGCCCTGCCAATATGGTGAAGGAGTGGGGGCATAGATCGTTTGGGTGGTGCGCAGGCGCTCAGTCGTCACCCTGGCCCCCGGGTCCGGTCTTAGGTCGGCCGGAGGATGAACTCCGGCCGAGCTCCATGAACACCCATCGAGCAGAGTGGGGCGCGGCCCTGTGTTCAGTGCGGGAACGCCAAAAGCCGCCGCTGCCGAAGGGCAGGGCGCTTTCTTTATGAGGCGGGAGTCAGAAGGTCAGGAGAAGGAGGACGCCGCCCTCAGGCCGAGACCGTCATGCGGCGGTCGGGGCCGGCGTTATCGCTCGGATTGGGGCGCTGGGCCGCGGCGGCCTGGGCCTCGCGCTGGACCAACTCATGCCAGGAGCGGCGCAGCGGCTCCAGCAGGACCGCCACCTCCCGTGCCGGCGCCGGGTCGTTCTTGATGTCGACCTGGGTCAGGCGGTTCAGCATGAAGCTGTAGAGCTTCTCGAGATTGGCCGCGATCTCGCCGCCCTTCTCGAGGTCGAGCGTGCGCCACAGGGTCTCGATGATGTTGGTGGCGCGCTGATTGGCGTTCCAGCGGCCCTGGATGTCGCCGCGCTCGATGGCCTGAACGGCTTCTCCGAGGGAGCCGATGGCGCGGTCGATGAGCATGGCCACTCGCTTGGCGGGCGAAGCCGCCGAAAGCTCTCGTGCGAGATAGGCCGTGGTGCCGTTCATGGTTTAAAAGCGCCCTTGTCTCAAAAGCGTTTTACCGGGACGAACTATAGAATCGATCCCTTAACGGGGCGTCACTCCCGGGCTTAGTTCTTCTGCGACCAGGCGTCGGTGGTCTGCTTGATGCTGTCCAGGATGCTCTGCATCTGGGCGAGCTGCGTTTCCATGTTGGTGAACTTCTCGGTCAGCAGCGTCTTCTGATAGTCGATGCTGGCAAGCATGGAATCGACCCGGGTCTGGGTCTGAGTGTTCTGGTCGGTCAGCGCGTCGACCTCGGTCTGGATCGAGCCGCTGGTTGCGTCGAGAGCCGACTGCAGATCGAAGAACATCTGCGTGGCGGCGCCCACCGTGAAGTTGATCGAGACGTTCGAGAGGTCGCCGGTGCCCGAATAGAACAGCTTCAGGCCGTTCGCGCCGGTGGCGTTTGTCGCCGTGATGGTGTTGCCACTGAAGGTGGTCGAGCCGGCGACGCCATTGATGGTGGCGCCCGTGAGGTTGGTGCCGTCATCGGTCAGGTTCAGTGTGTAGCCGGTCTGGCTATAGGCGGTCGCGCCGTTGAAATCCAACAGCGATATGCGAGGATCCGACGAGGAGAAATCGAACGCGAACATCCGGCGGACATCTTCGGGATTCGAGGTCAGCATCGAATCGAGCTTGGTCTCGTTGAGCTTGAGTGTGTCCTTGTCGAGGGGGTCGGTGACAGTGTTGTTGTCGACGAAATCGATGCCGATCTGAGCGATGACGGAGAAAGCCTTGCTGACGCCCTGCGTGCCGTTGCCGATCACGGAGCTCAGCGCCTGCGAGATCGAAGACAGCGTGCGCGAGCCGTAGAGCGGGCCGGCATCGGCGCTCTTGGCGCCGGTGCTGCTGTCGGTCTGGTTCTGCTCGTTCACGAAGTGGCGAACGGCATTGTAGGCGGTGACGAAAGACGAGATCTGTGTCTTGACCGCGCTCAGGTCGCGATCGATGTCGAGCTTGACGGTCGTGCCGGGCTCGGCGCCGTAGAGGCTGAGCGTGACGCCGTTGAAGAGGTCGCTGATGGTGTTGCTGCTGCGCTCGATCAGCAGGTTTTCCTTGGCCGGCGTGGTGGCCGTGAGCAAATTGCCGGTGTCGCCGCCGAAGGCGATCGAGGCGCCGTCGGTCTTGACGATCTGGAGCTTGTAGCCGCCATCCGACTGGATGACGCTGGCGGTCACGCCGAGGCCGCCGGCGGTGATGTTGCTCGCCAGGGTCTGCAGGCTGTCGGTGTCGTTGTAATTCACCGTCTGGATCACGGCGCCGTTGGCGTCGCGGATCTCGAAGCTATGGCTGCCGGCCGAGACGCCGCCCGACGCCAGGGTCGCGGTCGGGCCGGAAAAGGCCTTGGTGTCCCATTTCGAGGAATCGAGCAGGCCGTCGGCATAGAACAGGGCCGTCTGCGGCGCCTGCAGCTGGTTCGACAGCGTGGTGCCGCCGTCGTTCGAGATGCCGAGGCCGGAGAGCACGCCGCCGGTCTCGTTGCTGAAATGGATGGTCTGGCCGGTCTGGTCGGCCGTCAGCACCAGGTAGTTCTGGCCGGTACCGACCGAGACGATGCTGGCGGAAACGCCGGTCGCCGTGGAGCCCGTGTTGGCCGCGTTGATCCGGTCGCGCAGATCCTGCAGCGTGTCGGTCGCGGAGAGCGTGAACGTCTTGCTGGAGCCGCTGCCAACCTGCATATCGAAGCTGCCGGCGAGGCCGAGGGCCGTCCCGGTGCTGCTGACCGCCTTGGTTCCCAGCTTGTGCGAAGTCGCGGTGCGCTGCACCTCGATCGTATGGCTGCCGAGGGTCGCCGCGTTGGTGACCGTCATGCCGACCAGGTTGGAGGCGCTCGACGGGGTCTGGCCGTCGGCGCGCGTCGTCGACGCGAACACGTCCTTCGCCTGGAAGACGTTGGTCGAGCCGTCGATCGATACCGCGCCGCGCAGCTTCGACAGCGCGTCCTGCAGCGTCTGCAGCAGCGACTTCAGGTCGTTATAGGCGGTGATCTTCTTGGTGTTGTCGGTGATCGTGGTCTTCAGATTGTCGACCGGAACGGTCTTGGCGGTGATGATGCCGTTGATGATGGACTGGTAGTCGAGTCCGGAAGAGAGCCCGGAGAAGGTAACCTTCCCCGTGGTGCTGTCGACACCGACATTGCTGAGATTGATTCCGGACGTGGTCGTCATGATCAGGCCTCCGCCTTCATCAGCTTGCCCAGCAGCTCGCGCGAGATCGCATAGAGCTTGAGCTGAGCCTCGGTCGGATATTCGGCGACCATCTTGCCGTTATTGCGGTCGACGATGCGGGCCACATAGCGCTGCGCTGCACGGTCCACGCTGAGTTCTGCCCGCGTCATGGGCAGCTTGGGCATTTCCAGGGCCGGCGCCGTGGTAACGGCATCGGTCAGATCGCGCTCGGCAACCGCCTGGCGCTGAGCAGTCATGGCCTCGGAGCTCGCCGCGCCCCCGCTCGGGAGAGACGACGGATCGTTGCTTTGCGCCGGGGCCGGGAGGGAAGAGAGTCCGCGGATTTCCATGACACGTTGCCTCGATCTAGGACCCTTGCGGCCGGCCCGGCCGGAGGGAATGCCCCTCCGGCCTTGCCTGTCGCAATTACTGGAACAGTTTCAGCAGGTTCTGGGGCATCTGGTTGGCCTGGGCCAACATCGACACACCAGCCTGAGTCAGGATCTGCTTCGACGTGAAGTTCGTCATTTCTGACGCGATATCCAGGTCGAGCAGGTTCGAACGAGCGGCTTCGGAGTTCTCGATCGCCGACGACAGGTTGGCCGAGGCGAATTCGAGACGGTTCTGATAGGCACCAACCTTCGAACGCGCGGTATTCAGCGTGTCGATGGCAGTGCTGATCAGGTCCGACGCAGCGTCGGCCGTCGCCGTGGTCGTGATATCCGTGCCGGCCAGAGCAAGGTTGGCGGCATTGATGCCGTCGACCGACACCGTGATCACGTCCTTGGTCGCATCCGTACCCGCGCCGACCTTGTACGAGAACGAGGTCGAGCTCGAGCCGGTGAAGTGCAGGCCGTTGTTGGTGCTCGCCGCGACCGACGTGGTGGAGTCGAACGCGGTGTTGAGCGACAGAACGACGTCGCCGGGAGCGGTCGTACCGACCGCCGTGAGCTTCACGCCAGCACCCGTGATCATCGCGCCCGAGCTGTTGACAGCGCTCGAAGCGATCGCACCGGTGTAGGAGCCAGCCGCCGCCGTCAGCGTGAAGGTGTGACCCGTCGTGCTGTAGGACAGCGTGTAGTTGTCGGAGGTCGACGCCGTCAAGCCATGGCCAGTGATGCTGCCCACGCCGTTGGCGACTGTGAAGGCATTCGAGGTCGAGGCATTCAACACCGTGGTGAGCGAACCGTTCACGAGCTGCTGACCGTTGAAGTCGGTCGCCGCCGCAATACGGGTCACTTCGGCCGTCAGAGACTGGTACTCGGTGTCGAGCATGCCACGTTCAGTCGCGGAGAGCTGACCCGAACCGGCCTGAACCGACAGGGTCTTCATACGCACCAGAACGTCGTTCACGCGAGCCATGGCGCCGTCTGCGATCTGCAGCATCGACACGCCCTGGCCGGCGTTCACGCTGGCCTGCTTCAGAGCATTGACGGTGCTGTTCAAACGCGCACCGATCGCCATCGCGGCGGCGTCGTCTTTGGCCGACACAACGCGGCTGCCCGAGGACAGCTTGGCCAGAGACGAGGTCGCAGCAGCGTCCGACGTCATCAAGTTGCGATGAGCGACGTTCGCGGCGTAGTTCGAGATAACGTTCATAGACATTTGGAGATCTCCTACATGGATGAAAACGCCGTAGCTTCCTGCCACGGCACCAGAGTCCTGTCCCTGCATGGGAAGGGACTCCGGCGGGAAAGACGCAGCAAGTGAGATGCCAACCTGCCCCAGGACGCCTTATCAGCGGGTTAACTCGGGTAAACGAACCGCGTCGCGGCAAAATTTGCCGGGTGGCGGCAGAAAGCACCCGGCAGAATTTGCCGAGTCCGGCAAAAGCTGCCGGCCACCGCCCCTCAAGGCTTCATCCTCGTCGACAGGCGTTAAAGCCTCCTCAACCTTACCGGACACAATATCCTCTTGGAATCGGAAGAGGCTATCGGACATGGCAGTCGGCGCTCAAAGCTCGTTCAACGGTAATCGGCACCCGAAGGGTTTCCACGGCCCGAAGAGCGGTCAATCCGCGGTCAAGCCCCTGCCGCCGGTGACATTGGCGATCTTGCAGCAAGGCCTGGCTGCGCATCAGGCCGGTCAACTCGACGACGCCATGCGTCTTTATGACAGGGTTCTGAAAGAACGACCGACTCAACCCGATGCCTTGCACCTCTCCGGCGTCATTCACCATCAGCAGGGCGAGAGCGAGATTGCGGTCAAACTGATTCGCAAGTCGCTGAAGGGCGATCCCAGCAACGCCAATGCATTGATCAATTTGGGTGCCGCCTTGACCTCCCTGCAACGTTGGGACGAGGCGGGTGACGTGTTGCGAGATGCCACAGCGCGACTCCCCAATAGCGCTGAAGCTCACGGCAACCTCGCAGCGGTCTATGAAAGGGAGGGGCGGCTGACAGACGCCGTGGCGCTATACCGGCGCGCGGCCGAGCTCAATCCCGGCAACGTACAGTATCTGCGTCACTGGGCCGATACCGCCCACGCCGCCGAATCCTGGAAGGATGCCGCGGAGGCGTTCACTCGCTATCTGGAGGCGGTCCCAGGCGACACCGATGCACGCAACAATATGGGGCTGGTGCTGCAGCGGGTAAACCGGCCGCAGGAAGCGGTCGAAGCCTTGCAAGCCTCGCTGGCCGCGCAGCCCGACAATGCGATGATCCACGGCAATCTCGGTAACGCCCTCGGCAATGTCGGCCGTCTGACCGAGGCGGAGTTCCATTTCCGTCGCGCCGTGGAACTCGCGCCTGACGATTGGCGCATGCAGATCAACCTCGTCAACCTCCTGTGGGAGATCGGGAAGATCGAGGAAGCGACCGCGCTGATCGACAAGGTGATCGCGGACCGCCCCGACGACGCTCAACTGCTGCAGCAAAGTGCCACGCGCTTCACCAATGCACGGCACTATGAGCGTGCCGAACAGCTGCTCAAGCGCGCGATCGAAATCGACCCCAATCTTGCCGAAGCACATAATTCTCTCGGCAATATCGACGCGCTTCGTTTCGACTACGCGGCTTCAGTCGAGAAATACAGCCGGGCGATCGCGCTCAAGCCCGATCATCTGCTCGCACACCTCAATCTCTGCATGGCCCTGCTGAAACTGCGCCGTTTCGACGAGGCCGCGATCCGGACCTATGGCCTCCGGATGCAGCCCGACTACGGCAAGCACGAGGCGGCAACCCTCAGCCGCATCATCCAGATCCTCAAGATCGTCGCGGATTTCGACGGCATCGAGCTGCTCGGCGATTTCTGGCCGGCGATCGAAGCCGCACCCATCGAGCATTTGTCGCCCGCGCTCCTGACGCTGCTGTCGATGGCCGAAGATGACGAGCATATCCAGCGGATGGTTGCCGCCAGTCGACGTATAGGCGTCGATCTGGAAATGAAGGCCGCCTGGAAAACGGGGACCGGGCCCACCGTCGTAAAACGCGCCGGCAAGGTCAAGATCGGCCTGGTTTCGGCTGACTTCCGCAATCACTCTGCCTCGCGCTGCATACTGCCGCTGTTGCGCGATTATGACCACGACCGGTTCGAGTTGCGCTGCTATTCGGCCGTCTCGGCGATCGATGATCCCGTTCAGCGCCAGATGGTGGAATTGGTCGATGCGTTCGTCGAGATCGACAACATGGACGATCCGACGGCCGCCGACAGGATCAAGTCCGACGGGGTCGAGGCCCTGTTCGATCTCTCCGGCTGGACCGCTTATTCCCGCCTGCCGCTGTTCGCCTTTAAGCCGGCGCCCTATCAGATTTCCTGGCTGGGCTGGCCTTTCACCTCGGGGCTGCCGTCGGTCGGTCATTTTCTGGTCGATCGTTTCAACGCGCCGACCCGCAACGGGCTGCTGGTCGAGAAGCCGCTGGTGATGGACGGCTCCTGGGTCTGTTTCGAGAATCTGACGCAGACGGCCATCGGCGAATCGCCGTTCAAGCGCAATGGCCACATCACCTTCGGGACGCTGAACAACACCTATAAGGTCTCCCAGAAGCAGATCGCACTCTGGGCGCGGATCATGGCGGCGGTGCCGGGTTCGCGCTTCCTGATGGCGCGCGCCGAAGTCCGGTCGCTGGTCTTTTGCCGTAACATGCTGGTCGAGTTCTCGAAATATGGCATCGGCGAGGACAGGCTCGACCTGATCGGCCAGGATGTCCGCACCGCGTCCCATTTCGACTTCTATAACCAGTTCGACATCTCGCTCGACACTTATCCTGTGGTCGGCGGCGTCACCACCATGGATAGCCTGTGGATGGGCGTGCCGGTCGTGGCGATGTATGGCGGCGCTTTCCATCAGCGCATCGGCCACAGCATCCTCAATCATTGCGGACTCGGCGAATTCAGCGTGCCGACGTCCGAAGCCTTCGTCGAGACCGCCTGCCGTCTTGCCGCCGACACGGATCGGCTGGTCGAGATGCGCGCCGAGCTGCGCCCGCAGGTCGCGGCTTCGCCCCTACTCGACGCGCCCGGTTTCGCCAAGCGCTTCGGCGCAGCGATTGCCGGTCTCGTCGGCGCTCCAAACTGAACCCCGCAAGCGAGAACGGGAGAGGCCCACCCATGAGCATGGATCCGGTTGAACGGCTGATCGACGCCCTGGGCGCGATCGGCAAAGACGAAGAGTTGCGCGTGCGTTTCGTCCAGCTGCTGCGGCAGGCCGAGGTCCGCCTGGCGCGGCCGGGCCTCGATGTCCGCGACGAGGTGACGGGGCCGATCGTCGATGCGCTCCATCAATGCCTTGGGCCGATGCATAAGCGCCTGGCCTCCGGCGTCGATTTCCATTTCCACTACCGCTCCCGTATCGCCCGCGAATTCGTGCTGGCACAGGACGCCCAGCCCGACCATGTCTGGGAGCCGCAGGCGACGCGCCTGCTGCTGCAGCTCGGCCGAGCCGCGCACAATGTGCTGATCGGCGGCGCCAAGGGCGGCGACCAGGCCGTGCCGCTGGCGCGTGAGATCCGCGGCTTCGGCGTGGTTCATTGCTTCGAGCCGGACCCCGAGCAGATGACGATGTTGCGCCACAACGCGGCGGTCAATGGTCTCGACAATCTGCGCTTCAACCGCCTCGGCCTCTGGGGCCGGGATCAGGCCAATCTGCGCCTGCTGCGCGAGAAGGGCGTGACGCGGCTCGAGCCCGCGGCCCCGGGCAGCGAGGATGCCTTCGCCTCCGCCACCATCGTCACCTATGCCGGCGCGCAGCGCATCGACAAGCTGGAGCTGATCAAGCTCGACATCGCCGGTGCCGAGCTCACCACCCTCATCAGCGCCGAGCGCTTCCTGTCGCAGCCCAAGGGCAAGGCGCCCAACCTCGTCTTCAAGGTGCATCGGAACCACACCGACTGGTCGCGTGGCCTCGACAATACCGAGATCTGCCGTTACCTCTCGGGCTTCGGCTATCACCTCTTCGCGGTGCGCGACTATGAGTCGAATGTGCCGATGAGCCGCCAGGCGATCGAGCTGATCCGCCCCGAGGAGACCTATCTCGACGGTCCCCCGCATGGCTTCAACATGCTGGCGGTGAAGGACGAGGCGATCATGGCCAACCCCCTGTTCCGCTTCGTCTCCGGCGTGAGCCCGCGGCTGCTGAAGCACAGCGACCCGCGGCTGCATCAACCGCTGGCGGGTGCGGCGTGACCCTGGACGCATGACCCACAAGCTCGCCGCCGCCCCGGAACCGCCATCCGATGCGCTGACCGTGGCCCCGTCGGCCTGGGTCAGCCCGGATGCCCGTATCTTTCCCTCGGTGCGAGGGACGAAGATAGCCATCGGCGCCGGCTCCAGGCTGTTCGAGTTTGCCGTGATCCGGGCCGTCGGCGGGAGCGGCGATATCGTCATCGGCGAGCGCTGCATGATCAATCCCCATTGCGTGCTCTATAGCGGTAGCGGAATCGAGATCGGCGACGATGTCGCGCTGGCGCCGGGCGTGCAGATCGTTCCGACCAACCATGCCTATCACCGTCGTGACATTCCCATCGCCCAGCAGGGCTTCCTGCCCTCCAAAGGCGGGGTGCTGATCGGCGACGATGTCTGGGTCGGCGCCAACGCGGTACTGCTCGACGGCGCGGAGATCGGCAAGGGCGCGGTCATCGCCGCGGGGGCCGTGGTGAGCGGCAAGGTGCCGCCTTATGAGATCTGGGGCGGTGTCCCGGCGAAGAAAATCGGGATCCGGGGCGAGGAGACGCGGCAGAGCGGCGTGTCGTAGCGGCGCGCCTCGCTCCGTCACCGCTGTGCCGGCGCCCAGCTTGGGCTCGGCACCGCTTGGATCAGGGTGGCTGGGGCGCCTGGGCGGTCAGCCCGCCATCGGCGGTGAAGAGCTGGCCGGTGATGAAGGCCGCCTCGTCCGAAGCGAGCCAGAGAGCCAGATTGGCGATGTCGTCCGGTTTACCTGTGCGTCCGACCGGATGGATCTGGTTGATCCGGCTGCGCGCGGCCGACGGATCGGGCAGGCTCCGGTAATAGGCTTCCAGCATGTCGGTCTCGATCCAGCCGGGGCAGATCGCGTTGCAGCGGATGCCGTCGCCTCCATGGTCGACCGCGACCGCGCGGGTCAGCGCATGGACGCCGCCCTTCGAGGCGCAATAGGCGGCGAGGTTGGGATCGGCCACGAAGCCGTCATAGGAGCCGATATTGACGATCGAGCCGCCGCCGCGCCGGCGCATCGCGGGGATCGCGGCGCGGCTGCAGAGGAACACCGATTTGAGATTGACCGCCATGACGCGATCCCATTCCGCCTCGGAGGTATGCTCGATCGTGCGCTCGAGCTGAAGCCCCGCATTGTTGACCAGGATATCGACGCCGCCGAAGCGTTCGGCCGTCGCGAAGAGCGTCTGCACATCCTCCGCCCGTGAGACGTCGGCCTGCAGCCAGTGGAGCCGCTCGGTCGTCGGAAACGGCGTCGCCGGTTCGCCACGGGCCGCAGTGACGACGACGGCGCCTTCCGCCAGGAAGCGCGCCACGATCGCCCGCCCGATCCCCCGCGACCCGCCGGTGACGATCGCGATCTTGTTTTTCAGACGTGGCATGGGGATGAGTTCCTAGCGGTGAGATTGAGCGGTTAGAAAAGGAATCTCGCCCCCTCCCCTTGCGGGAGGGGATAGGGGGAGGGGTGCCGCTGCGCGATGCATCGAGTGCGTGGCACCCCCCTTTCCTAACCTTCCCCCGCCCGCCGGCTTCGCCGGCAAACTCTCAAGAGTCGCGGGCGAAGCCCGCATGGGGGAAGGGATAAGCACAGAGGTGGCGAGGATTAGATAGTCACCCGATATCCCCCAGCGCGCACAGAACCTTCACCTGGAAGTCGTGCACCGCATGCTCGCTGATCTCCGAGCGCTCGGCGTCGACGACAAAGCGGCCCTGGCGGTATCCAAGGCTGTGTTGGCCCTGTTGCACGCTCTCGCAGATGGGGATGTCCTCGAGCCGCACGCCATGGACGAAGTCGATGACTTCCTGCTCTTCAGGTGTCGGCGGGTCGTTGGGGAAATACCATTCGACCTTCTGGACGGTCTGCTCCGGGCCGACGGGGGCGTGATGGAACACGGTCAGATTGCCGCCCGGATAGACCTCGATGCACCAGTTGGGCCAGAGCAGCCAGCTGCCGAACTCGTTCTGCTTCGCGGCCTGGTCGGTCTTGGTGCCGTAACCCTGGTTCGGCCCCTTGTCGCGGCTGCGATGGGTGTGGTGATGCTCATGCGCGGTGATGCGATAGGAAGGATAGTCGAGCGCGCCTTCGACCAGCGTCCTGTGCGAGATCGGGCAGTGGAAACATTCGGAGAAATTCTCGACCGAGTTCTTCCAATTGGCCCGCAGCGGATAGTCGCGCCGATAGACGCATTTGAGATCGGCGGCCTGGGGCGAGAAGGCGGCGAGTTCGGTAGCGAGGCCACCCGCCACCTTGTCGAAGGGTTCGGCCTGACTGTCGAGATTGACGAAGAGGAAGCCCAGGAAGGAATCGAGCCGGACCGGCTCCAGCGAGAAGGCCGTCTTGTCGAAATCGGCCATCTTCTCGCTGCCACGCGCGCTGCGCAGCGTGCCGGCCAGATCATAGGCCCAGGCGTGATAGGGACAGGTGATGACCGCGGCATTGAGCCGGCCCTCGCCTTCGAGCAGGCGATGGGCGCGATGCTGGCAGACATTGAAGAAGGCGCGGATCCGGCCATCGCGATCCTGCAGGAGCAGCACGCTCTGGCCCGCGATCTCGCGCACGATGTAGCTGCCGGGCCTGGGCAGCATCGAGCGATGGCCGACATACTGCCAGGTGCGATGGAAGATCGCCCGCTTCTCGCGCTCCCAGATGCCGGGGTCGTAGTAGTAGCTGCCCGGCATGCTGCGCGAGCGCAGCGGATCGCGGTCGAAATGCTGCAACGAGGCCGGCCTCGGCGCCGGCTGCGTGTCATCACGTGGGGTCATGGGTCGCTTCTCCCGGCGGGCTGGACCCTCCAAGTCTAGAGGGGCGACCGAGGCGGACAAAGGGCGCTGTGTTGTGCCGGGAGGCACCAGGGAGGCCAGCCAGGCAGCGGCTCAGAGCCGGAACAGGTCGGCCAGGATGTCCTGTTTGGGGGCCTTGAAGACGGGCTTGCGGTCGGCGTTGAAGACCAGGCAGTTGCCGGGGCTGTCGGCATCGATCAGGGAGCAGCCTTGCGCGATCGTGCTGCGGGCGCCGACATGGCAGTCGCCGATGATGGCGCTGCCCGGATACATCACGATGCCCTCTTCGAGCGTGGGTGCCGCGCCATGGTTCTTGCCGACCGTGCAGTTCTGATAGATCGCGAAATATTCCGGATATTTGAGCCGCACCAGCACGATGCCCAGCGAATGGCCGACGAAGAAGCGCTCGGGCAGGTCGGTGTCGTAGAAGCAGTGGAAGCCGTTCAGCGTCTTGTTGAGATAGAACAGCTTGGTCGCGAGCGTCGCATCCTGCCGGTTGCGCCAGACCGTGTTGGCGAGATAGGCCAGGAAGATCGTGTTCTGCTCGGAATGGAGATAGTGGAAGCGGTCCTGCGGCCACATCTTCACGGCGTTGATGCAGCGGTTGAGCCGGCCCAGCGCTTCGCCCAGGTCGCGCGCGATGCCGGAACGTGTCTCGACGCCGTCCGGAAAGAAATGATCGAGCTGGCGGGCCAGATAGTCGGCCAGCCCGTCGCGCGTGATACCGGCGAGCTCCATGGCGCTTCAGGCCGCGCCGAGGGTGGGCTTCTGGCGCATCATGGCGGGCAGGCGGTCATGCAGGAATTTGGGCCGCAGGTTGAAATCCTCGACGACGGCCGAGACGTCCACGGTCGGGGCCTGGTCGTTCGAGCGCGCCCGGGTCGCGGTGAGCTGCCAGCCGGTCAGGCGGAAGAGCAGCCTGAAGAGATCGACATTCGCGACATTGGCGCCGCTGGCGACGTTATAGAGCGGGCGCCGGCCGCGCTCGGCCACCGCCAGGAGGACCGGTAGCACGTCGTCGATATGGACATAGTCGCGCGCCGCATCCGGGCTCACTTCCATGGCCAGCGGGCCGCCCTGCTTGGCCGCGAGGATCGCGCGATGGAGGAAGATGTCGGCCTCGAGATCCTCGGCATAAACGCAAGAGAGCCGCACGGCGCGGACATTCTTGCGTCCCGCCGTCTGGCAGAGATTCTCGCCCAGCGCCTTGCTCAGATCGTAGAGATGGCGCGGCTCGTTGGGATTGAGCTCGAGCGTGTCCTCCTCGTTGCCGACCGGTCCGCCGCTGTCATAGAGCCGGGTCGAGGAGAGATAGGTCATGCTGTCGAAGGCGGCTTCCTTGAGCAGCCGCGCGAACAGCGTGACATGGGCCTCGACAGTGTCGAGGGGCCGCTTGAGGAAGTCGTTGGTCAGGCCGGCACAATAGAAGACATGGCCCAGCGGCCGCGAGAACAGGGCGTGGCTGCCCTTCTCGGGCGTGAAGGGGGCGACCTTGCGCGTCCGGGTCAGGTAACTCGACAGATGCGAGCCGACGAAGCCGCGGGCGCCGATTACGGTGTACATGCCGCCTCGCGCACGGCGTCGAGATGGGGCAGGGCCAGGTCGCGCGTCGAGATGATGCGCGCGCGGGCTTGCGGCCATTTGATCGCCAGGGTCGGATCGTCCCAGCGCAGGCCGCGCTGCAGGTCGGGGCGGAAATTGGCTGCGATCTGGTAGAACACCTCGGAATCGGGCCCGAGGCTCTGATAGCCATGGGCGAAGCCCGCCGGCGCGTAGACCAGGCGCCGGTTGTCCTGGTTGAGCTCGGTCCCGAACCATTGCCGGTAGGTCGGCGAGGCGGGCCGCAGATCGACGATCACGTCGAAGATCCGGCCGCGGGTGCAGCGGATGAGCTTGGTCTCCGGTTCCTCGTCGGCCTGATAATGCAGGCCGCGCAGTGTGCCGGGCAGCTTGTTGAAGGAGGTGGCGCAGTGATCGAACTCGGTCACCAGACCCTGCTCGCGGAACTCCTTGATCGACCAGGTGCGCGCGAAGAGCCCGCGCTCGTCGCGATAAGGCTCCGGATCGATCAGATAGGCGCCGGCGAGGCCGATTTCCTGGAAGATCATGGCCGCACGGCGAGACGCGGAATCGCGGTCACGAAGCGCCCGCCCCAGTCACGGATATGGCCCATCGACTGCTCGATCTCCGGCGCCAGGTTCCAGGGCAGGATCAGCACAAAGTCGGGGCGGGTCTGCGCCAGCATCTCGGGGGCATGGACGGGGAGCCGGCTGCCCGGCAGATAGCGGCCCTGCTTATGCGGGCTCAGATCGACGACATAATCGAGCAGGTCGCCGCCGATGCCGCAGTAATTGAGCAGCGTGTTGCCCTTGGCCGCGGCGCCGTAGCCGACGACATGCTTGCCGGATTCCTTGGCGTCGATCAGGAAGCGCAGCAGCTCGCGCTTCACCTTTGCGGTCCGCTCGGCGAAGCCGCGATAGGCCGAGATGTCGATGATGCCGGACTTGGCCTCGCGCTGGCGAAGGGCGACGACGGCGGCGCTCGGCAGGGCCGTGCCGCGATGCAGCGCATAGAGCCGCAGCGAGCCGCCATGGGTCGGCAGCTCCTCGACGTCGGTCACGGTGAGGTCATGCGCCGCCAGCACCTTCTCGGCGGTGGTCAGCGAGAAATAGGAGAAATGCTCATGATAGATGGTGTCGAACTGGCAATCCTCGATCAGCCGCAGCAGATGCGGGAATTCGAGGGTGACGGTGCCGGTCGGCTTGAGCGCGATCGCCAATCCTGCCGTGAAATCGTTGAGGTCGGGCACATGGGCGAAGACATTGTTGCCGATCAGGAGGTCGGCCTGGCGGCCTTCGCGCACCAGCTGGCGCGCGGTCTCGCGGCCGAAGAACAGGCTGACGGTGGCGATGCCGCGGCCGCGCGCAACGGCGGCGACATTCTCCGCCGGCTCCACGCCCAGGACCGGAATGCCGGCAGCGCGGAAATATTGCAGCAGATAGCCGTCATTGCTGGCGACCTCGACGACCTGGCTGTCGTCGCCCAGCTTGAAGCGTTCGGTCGCCTGGGTCGCATAGCGCTTGGCATGGTCGAGCCAGCTCTGCGAGAAGGAGGAGAAATAGGCGTAATGCCCGAAGATCTCGTCGGGCGTCTGGAACGCCTCGAGCTGAACCAGGAAACAGCGCTCGCAGACATGGGCCTTGAGCGGGAAGGTCGCTTCCATGCGGCCCAGGGCCGCCGGCTCGAGATAGGCGTTCGAGGGCGGCTGCGCCCCCAGATCCACGAACAGATGGGCCAGCGGCGAGCCGCAGAAGCGGCAGCTGGGCAGGTTCTCCGGAGCTGAGCGCGGGTCGCGCTTCGCCTTCAGGCGCATCGAGCTAGGCAGCATCGGCATATTCCTCGATCTGATCGAGTGAAAGGCGTCGCATGGGGCGATCGCCGAGTTGGGCGCGATACCAGGGGACGGTGCGCTGCAGCGCTTCCTCGACATTCCAGCGCGTGCGCCAGCCGAGCTGGCCTGCCGCCTTGTCGGCATTGACCGCGAGCAGCTGTTCCTCGAAGGGCGCGTCCTGGCGATTCTCGAGATGCCAGGCGGCGCCATGTCCCCAGAGTTTCGTCATCTGATCGGCGATCCAGGCGACCGACCGGTTGTCGTCGTGATTGGGTCCGAAATTCCAGCCGCCGGCATTCGTCTCGGGCTGGGCGACCAGGCGCTCGGCCAGGGTCAGATAGCCGCAAGCGGCTTCCAGCACATGCTGCCAGGGGCGGGTGGCGTTGGGATTGCGGATCCGGAGCGCATTGCCGGCCTCGAAGGCCCGGACCGCGTCCGGGATCAGCCGGTCCAGGGCCCAGTCGCCGCCGCCGACGATGTTGCCCGCGCGCGCCGTGGCGATGGCCGGGCCGTTGGCGCCGAAATAGGAATGGCGATAGGCCTCGACGACGATCTCGGCGCAAGCCTTGCTGGCGCTATAGGGCTCGCGCCCGCCGAGCGGATCGTCCTCGTGATAGCCGCGCTTGAGGCTGCGGTTGAGATAGACCTTGTCGGACGTGACCGCCACGATCGCCTGGACGCTGTCGACGCCGCGCAGGGCCTCGAGCAGATTGACCGTGCCCATGACGTTGGTGGCGAAGGTCTCGACCGGCGTCGCATGGGCCTGGCGCACCAGCGCCTGGGCTGCCAGATGGATCACGATCTCGGGCCGCGATACGCGGACCGCGCTCTCGAGCATGGTCCGGTCGGTGAGATCGGCGATGTTGGAGATGAGATCGCGCTCGAGCTCGAGCGAGGCGAACAGCGACGGCGTCTGCGGCGCCAGCGCATAGCCGATGACCTTGGCCCCCATATGAGCGAGCCACAGGCTCAGCCAGCCGCCGGTGAAGCCGGTATGGCCGGTGACGAGGACGCGCCGGTTGCGCCAGAAATCGGGATCTAGGCGCTGAGCCGCTTGCCGTTGCATTCCTGCCAGACCTGCCAGGGCGCATTGCCCTTGGCCCACATCTCGTTGAGCAGACACATCTCGCGATAGGTGTCCATGCATTGCCAGAAGCCGCCATGCTGGTAGACGGCGAGTTCCTGGCGCTGGGCCAGCATCTCGAGCACGCCCGCCTCGAGCGGCAGATTGTCGTCGGGACCGATGCTGTCGAAGGCGCGCTTCTCGAACACCATGAAGCCGCCATTGATCCAGCCCTCGGTGACCTGGGGCTTCTCCTGGAAGGATTTGACCAGCCCGCCGCCGATGGCGAGTTCGCCGAACCGCGACGAGGGATGGACCGCGGTCACGCTGGCCGCGCGGCGCTGCCGGCGGTGATGGGCGAGGAGCGCGTTCAGATCGACATCGGCGAGGCCGTCGCCATAGGTCGCGAAGAAGCTGTTGCCGCGCACGAATTTGAGGGCGCGCCGCAGGCGCTGGGCAGTCTGGGTCTCAGCCCCCGTCTCGGCCAGCACCACGCGCCAGTCCTCGGTCTCGCCCGCGGTCAGCGTCTCGAGCGCGCCGGTGCCGAGATCGACCGCGAAGTCGCTGTTGCGCATGCGGTAGTTCAGGAAATAGTCGCGGATCATGTCGCCGCGATAGCCCAGGCAGAGCACGAAGTTCTTCACGCCGAAATGGCGATAGAGCTTCATGATGTGCCACAGGATCGGCCGCCCGCCGACCTCGACCATGGGCTTGGGCTTGAATTCGGTTTCCTCGCGCAGGCGCGTGCCCTGGCCCCCGCACAAAATCACGGCGGTCATGTCGGCGATCCCGCTCGTCGGGCGGTCGAGCCGTTCGATCGGGTCGGCGGGAGGCTCGCTGGCGCGCATCATCTCTTCCACGGTCGGCTTGGCGCCCATGGTCCACGCCCTCCCTTAAAATGGCCTTAACCTTAAGCGTTTCTGACCGGGCTCCCGGCCGCTTACGCGGCGGCCTGGGCCGAGCCGATGGCCTGGCGCACCGGGTAGGTCGGGTTGGACAGCACCACCTGGCGCGCGACATGCCGGCGGGTGTCCATCAGCACCGGGGCCCGCAGATTGGCCGAGAGCTCGACCAGGTCGCCAACCGTGCGCACGGTCACGATCAGCATGAGCTGCAGGTCGTCCAGCGGGATCGCGATCGCGGTGCAGGCATCGGCCAGGTCGGCTTTCAGCACCGGCCCGCCATCGGTCGGGCAGGGCATGACGATGAAGGACAGGTCGGCGTCCTCCAGGCTCTGCATCAGGCGGAACTGGGTGAGCTTGGGATTCGGCACCGTCAGCAGGGCGAAGCGCCGATGCTGCGTGAAGCCCAGCGGCCCCTGCGGCATTTCGATCACATCCTCCCAGCGCCCGGCGATGGGGCCGAAGCGGGTCGCGACGGTGAAATCGCCGGCGATCCCTGCAGGGTTCGTCGCATCGTTGGCGAGAGCGGCTTCGGGGGCGGTCATGGTACGTCTCCTTCGTCTATCGGGCCCAAGTTCGTGACTTGAGGGGTCTGTTACTTCAGATAGTTGAGCAGGCTGAGCTGCGAGATCTGCGACAGGGTCATGTAGGAGGCCTGCAGCTGCGTCGTGTAGCCGCTGACCTGCGTCAAAGTCTGGGCGACATCGACAGTTTTGACGTCGGCGATGTTCTGCGTGAGATAGATCTGGAAATCGCTATGGCGGCTGTTGGCCTGGTCGATGCTGCTGCGCGAGGTGCCGATCTGCGCCTGGATGTCGGCGATGTCCTGCGTCAGGGGCAGCGTGCCGCGTGCCGCATTGCCGGATTCGGTACCCAGCGCCGTGTTGATCAGCGACAGCGCCGTCTCCATCTCGTCCTGGCTGGGCGTCGGGCCGGCGGTCTGGATGTAATTGGCCGCGCGCAACAGATATTCGAAGGCCGGATTGTCGGCGGTGATGCCGTATTTGATGGTCAGGCTGGTGTCGATGTCGGCCGACATCACCTGCGAATCACCCTTGTAGTACTCCGCCGTGTAGGTCGGCAGCGGCAGGGTCAGGGGCGGCGTCAGGGTCGGCGGCGTGGTCCAGCCATTGAGATCGACCGGCTTCACGTCGGTGCGCGAGCCGGAGAAGAGATAGCGGCCGTCGACCTGCACATTGAGCAGATTGGCGACCTGCTGACGGAAATTCGCGGCCTCGGTATCGATCGAAAGATCGCCGGCGTTGTTGTTGTTCTCGGCGTTCAGCAGCAGGGTGCGGAAGTTGGTCGCGGCCTTGAAGATGTCCGAGACGCTCGACTCCATGCTGGTCAGCCGGCTGTCGATGCTGGCGTTCGTCTTCACATACTGCGCGGTCTGGTCCTGCGCCACCTGGAGGCTGATGAGCTGATGCGCATCGGCGGCGATGCCGGAATAGGTCTGCGCCTTCTGGCCGCTCGAGGCCTGGATCTGCAGGTCCGCCAGCCGCTGCTGCACGCCCAGGGTCTGGGACTGCAGGAAGGCATTGAGCGCGTAGTTGGAGACGCGTGTCATGGCTTATCTACTCCCCGTCCTCAGCCCTGACCGAGACTGATCAGAACGTCGAACATCTGTGAGACCGTCGTCATGATCCGGCCCGACGCCGCATAGGCGTTCTGCAGCACGATCATGTTGGACAGCTCCTCGTCGGTATTGACGCCGCTCTCGGAACCGAACCGGCTCTCGATCTCGGATTTCAGGGACTCGGTGAAGGAATGGTCGTTATCGACCTGCGCCGCGGCACTGGCGTTCTGCGACAGGATATTGGCGGCGTAGTCGGCGAAGCTGGTGGTCGAGGCCGGCAGATTGCCGGTCGCGGCGAAGGCGGTGCCGGTGGTGAGCTTGGCGGCAAGCGCCGTCACCACGCTCGAATCTCCCGCACCGACATACCAGTTGAGGGCGGCGTCCTGCTGCAGCGCGCCGCGCGACAACAGGCTGGGATTGGTCTGGATGTCGTCGCGCACCTTGAGTACGGCCGCGAGATCGACGCCGGTCGGGTCGGTGCCGACTAAGAGGTCGTTGAGGTGGAGATAGTCGGACAGGTTGGTCGTGGCGGCGCCCCCGCCGGGATCGACCGTGCCGCCGGTGATGGCGACGCCGTAGGTGCCGCCATTGAGCGTGACGGTACCGCTATTGTTGCTGGCCGAGGCGCCCACGCCGAAGCCCGACAGAACGGTGTTGAAGGCAACCGCGAAGCCGGCGGCGTCGAGCGTGCCGGGCGCGGGCAGGGCGCCAGAGAAGGCGGCGGTGCCGTCCGGATTGAGCAGGGTGACCGTGACCGTGCCGGTGAGCGAGGCGGCGGTGCCGGCCTGGGGCCGGCTGCTGGCGAGTGTCGTGGGTGCCGGCAGGCCGGTGCCCTGGTTGTGGATCTTGTTGACCTCGTCGCGCAGATTGGTCGCGAGCTGGTTGATCTCGGCGGTGAAGTTCGGGAGCGTCGTGTCGCGCAACTGGACCAGGGCAGCGATCTTGCCGGAGCCGATCTCGCCGGTGAGGTCGGCGCCGTTGACCGTGATGCCGTCGATGCCCGAGGGATAGGTCACGGCCGCCTGCAGCGAGGACGCCGGCGTGTGGGTGATGAGCGAGGGATTGCCGTCGAGCAGGGTCCGCCCGGCCTTGGTGAAGATCACCATCTGGCCGTTGTCGCGGGTGTAGGTCGAGACATCCATCTGCTCGGAGATCTTGGAGACCGCGAGGTCGCGCTGGTCCTCGAGGTCGCCGGTCTCGATGCCGCGCAGCTTGGCCGCCACGATCTGGTCGTTGAGCTTGTCGATCGTCGTCAGCTGGGTGTTGACGATGCCGACCGCGTCGGAGATCTGGGAGTCGGCTTCCTGACGCAGCTGCTGCGTGTCGGACGACATCGAGTTCAGGTTCTGCGCCGCGCGCTGGGCGTTGGTCACCACGTCGAGGCGCAGCGACACGCTTTCCGGGTTGGTCGTCAGCGCCGTCATCGAGGTCGAGAAATTCGACATCATCGCGGCCAGCGAGCTGTTCGAATCGGGCGAGCCGAACATGTCCTGCATCCGCTGGAAGAACTGCTGCTGGACGTCGAGGCCGTTGAAATCGGAGGTGGTGTTCCGGAGCTGCACCTGGAGCGCCTGATCGACATAGCGGTCGATCGAGCCAATCTGGACGCCGGCACCGGTGCCCGCGATCACCCGGCTCTGCAGCTCGGCGATCTTGCGCGTATAGCCCGGGGTGTTGGCGTTGGTGATGTTGTTCGACAGCACCCGCATCGCAGACTGGTTGGTCTGCAGGCCGGTCAGCGCGGTATAGAGCGAACTGGTGAGCGACATGATGCTTCGTGCCTCAGAGCCGCTGATCGATGGTCACGGCCGAGACCGTGCCGGCGCGCCGGTAGGGGGCCGCCGGCGGCTTGGCGCCGCGGCCGGTATAGCCGACGGGCTTGCCGCGGCCGGTCTCGATCGCATCCACCATCGCGGTCAGGATGCGCTCATTGACCGCCTTGGCGGCGCGCAGCGCGCGCTCGTTCCTGGCGACGCAATGCTGGAGATGCTGGGCCGCCGCCGTCAGGCCCTGCAGCCGCGCCGGCTCGATCTTGCCCAGGGTGACCTGGTTTTCCTTGAGCTGCTTCATCTCGGTCTCATAGGCCAAGGTGAGACGGCTCTTCTCGCGCTGCAGCTCGGCCAAGGCCGCGACCTGGCGCTGGCCCAGGAGGGCGGTCTCGCGCTCGAGGCAGTCGGCGAGCTTCTGCGTCAGGAGCAGCAGCGCATCGAGGCGGTCGTTGGTCTTCATGGCTTCTGGGCCTCCTGCATCCGCAGGATCTCTTTCTGCACCATGTCGGCGATGCCGATGCCGCCGGTCTTGGCGGTCTGCTTGCCGTATTCCTGGAACAGCATCGAACGGAACACCTTCTCGCCCTGGCCGCCGCCGAACATGGAGTCCGGCTCGACGTCCTGGAACATCTGCTCGAAGGTCTGCGACAGGTAGAAGGCCTCGAAATTCTCGGCGGCCGCGCGCGCCTTGGCGGCGTCGGCGGTCTTGGCCGTGCTCGGCGCGCGGGGTGCGGCCAGCTGGGCGTAGTCGGAGGCGGTGGCGGCGAGGTTCGTCATTACCGCACCTCGATATCGGCCTGGAGGGCGCCCGCGGCCTTGATCGACTGCAGGATCGAGATCATGTCGCGCGGGCCGATGCCCAGCGCGTTCAAGCCGTTCACCAGTTCCTGCAGCGTCACGCCGGCCGGCACCACGGCAAGCTTCTTGCCGTTCTGCTCGTCGACCTGGATGTTGGTGCGCGGCACCGTGGTGGTCGTGCCGGTGTTGGAGAAAGCGTTGGGCTGCGAGACCTGCGGCGTCTCGGTGACGCGGATCGTCAGGTTGCCCTGGGCGATGGCGACCGTGCTGATGCGCACATTCGCACCCATCACGATGACGCCGTTGTTCTCGTCGATGACGACGCGCGCGACCTCGTCGGGCTCGACCGGCAGCTGCTCGATCTTGGTGAGCAGCCCGACGGTGTCGCCGTTGAACATCGGCGGGATCGTGATCTGGACTGTGGCGGGATCGAGCGGGCGCGCGGCGTCGAGGCTGAGATAGCCGTTGACGGCGTCGGCGATGCGCTGGGCGGTGGTGAGGTCCGGGTTGCGCAGCGTGATCTTCACGTTCTGCATGCTGTTCATGGCGAACCCGACTTCGCGCTCGATGATCGCGCCGTTCGCGATCCGGCCGCTGGTGGGAACGCCCTTGGTGACCGTGCTGGCATCGCCGGAAGCGGTGAAGCCGCCGATGGCGACCGGCCCCTGGGCAACCGCATAGACTTCGCTGTCGGCGCCGAGCAGGGGCGTCACGAGCAGCGTGCCGCCCTGGAGGCTGTTGGCGTCGCCCAGGGCCGCGATCTCGATATCGATCCGGGTGCCCTGGCGACCGAAAGGCGGCAGGGCGGCGGTGACCATGACGGCGGCCACATTCTTGGTGTCGAGCTTGGTGTCGCGCGCATTGACGCCGAGGCGTTCGAGCATGCCGATCAGGCTTTCGCGCGTGAACACCGACTTCTTGAGGTCGTCGCCGGTCCCGTTGAGGCCGACCACCAGGCCGTAACCGACCAGCTGGTTTTCGCGGACCCCCTCGAAATCGGCGATATCCTTGATCCGGGAGGTGGCGAAGGCCGAGGAGGGCAATAGCAGGACCGCCACCAGCATCAGCCCGGCAATAAGCAGGGGCAGCCCAGGGCGGCGGCGCTGGAAGAAGCGGCGCGCGGCGGGCAGGGCGGAGGTATAGGTGGTAATGGGTCCCATCATAGTGCCGAAACTCTAGCGCGAGCCGTGCCAACTGCCCGTCAGGCCCGCCAGCCGCCGGTTTCGGCGGTTTCCGGCCGTTCCCGGGAGACCCGGCCCCGGCAAATTCTGCCGCGACGGCCGGCAGGAGGTGCCGGGCTTAAAGGCTTGTTTACCGAGCTGCCGGTAGCGTTTGCCCATGGATCTCAGCCAACTCCCTCGGGGGCCGCAGGGCGTCTCGACATGAAGATCGACACCGGCGCTCCGGTCCGGTCGGCCTCGGCGTCGCGTCTGCGCGGCAGCGCTGCGGCGCGCTCGGGCATTGGCTTTGCCGAGCTCCTGTCGGAGCCGGCCAGCCCCAAGACGGTGACGGGCGCGGCCCCCCTCAACGGGGCAGACGCCATGCTGGCCCTGCAGGAAGTGGGCGACGTCACCGAGCGCAACCGCAAGGCCCGCGAGCGCGGCAATGCGATGCTGGACCGCCTGGAGGCGATCCGGATCGGGCTCCTGGATGGGGTGGTTTCGAGCGAAACCATCGCCGAATTGGGCAAGCTGGTCAGGGACCGGCGCGACGGGGCGGGGGATCCGCGACTCGCCGGACTCCTGGACGAGATCGAGCTCCGGGCGGCCGTCGAGCTGGCCAAGCTTGAACAGTCGACCAAGCCGTAAAAAAACCTTCTTATTTATCAATAGCCTACGGAGTCGCGCTGAGCCGCCTGGGGCTTGCTTGGAGCGTCGAAATTCATATACTCCCCACCGCTTCACGGTCGTGGCCGTCGATGCCGCTGGACCAGCTGCCGGGGAGCGCGCATGCGCATGAATGAGAAGAGCCCTTCGATGAACGAACGAGTGATGCCGATGCGGCCTTTGTTGCCGCCGGACTACCGGCCTACCGAGAAAGAACCGTTCATGAATCCGATGCAGCTCGAATATTTCCGCCAGAAGCTTCTGGGCTGGCGTGCGGAGTTGCTTCAGGAGTCGACCGAAACCCTTCAACACCTCCAGGAAGAAAGCCTGGCCGAGCCCGACATGGCCGACCGTGCCTCGCTCGAGACCGATCGTTCGCTGGAACTGCGGACGCGCGATCGCGAGCGCAAGCTGATTGCCAAGATCGACGAGGCGCTGCGGCGCATCGAAGACGGCAGTTATGGCTTCTGCGAGGAGACCAACGAGCCCATCAGCCTGCGCCGGCTGGAGGCCCGTCCGATCGCGACCCTGTCGATCGAGGCGCAAGAGCGCCACGAACGCATGGAGCGCACGCACCGGGACGATTGAGCGCGCCGCCGCCGGCGGGGTCATAAGGACCTGCCGATCGCGGGCGCGATGTGCGAAAGTGACAACGGGCCACCCGCGAGGGTGGCCCGTTGCATTTGCGGTCCGAGGCGCACGCATACCTGCTGGCCGCCTGCGGTGTCCGCCGGTTCTACATGAACCCGAGGGCAAGGTCGGACCCGCTTCTCGCGCCGCGGGTCCGTGAATCTTGCCCTCCAACATTTGGCTCTAGAACGGGAACAGGATGTCGTAGATCTCCTGGCCGTAGCGCGGCTGCTGCTGATCGCTGATGATGCCGCGCCCGCCATAGGAGATCCGCGCCTCCGCGATCTTCTCATAGCCGATCGTATTGATCGCGGTGATGTCCTCCGGCCGGATGATGCCGGCGACCTGCAACTCGCGCACCTCGGCATTGACCTTCACCTGCTGGGTCCCGCTCAGCACCATGTTGCCGTTGGGCAGGACCTGGGTGATGACGGCCGCGACCTTCAAGGTGATGTCTTCCGTCCGGTTGATCGTGCCGTCGCCGACATGCGCGCTCTTGCTGGCGCCGTTGACGAGCTGGGTCGGATCGATCGCATCCGGGAAGATCAGGTTGAGCTTGGATTCCAGGCCCAGGAAATTCGTCAGGCCCGCCGATTCATTGGCATCCTTGGTGGTGTCGGTCGTGTTGTTGAGCTTCGCGTTGTCCTTGATCTCGACCAGCACCGTCAGGATGTCGCCCACCGCGCTGGCGCGCTGATCCTTGAAGAAGGCGCGGCTGCCGGGGCGCCACAGCGAGTTGGCCTGGCGTTCGTCGATCCCGGGTGCCGGCATCGGCAGGCTGACCGGCTGATAGCCCGAGGCCTGCGTCGGATTCTGGATCGGCGCGACCTGGGGGGTGTCGCCGACTTCCGCGAGGCGCTCCAGCGTGCGGCAGCCGGGCAGCGAGCCCATGGCGAGGCCGAGGCAGAGCAGGGAAACGAGGGTCCGAGGACGGAACATGAGGCAGTCTCCAATCAGGGCGCCGAAGCCGGCCGGCGTGAGAGGGCGATCGAGGCAGGTTCGGGCGGTCATTCGACCGAGGTGGGCGACATCACGGTGACGCGCGAGGAGCTGACCACGACGGCGTCGAGGGTGCGGTTGCTCTGGGTGTTGACGACCCGGATGGTGTCGCCGACGGCGCCGTTCTGCAGCGCCTTACCCTGGATGGTGAGGGACATGTTGCTCCCTTCGAGCGCGACCGTGATCAGGCTGCCCTTGGTGATGGCGATGGCCTGGATCAGATCGCCCGAGCGGACCGGCTGCTGCGCCTTGATCGGACGGCGCGGCGTCTTGCCGGTGAGGTCGGCGAGCTCGGTGATGACGCCCAGCCCGACCCGGTCGGACGGCATCGAGATCCAGGTGACATCGGCCGCGGTGATGGTGTCGCCGGGTGAGATCCGCCGGGTGAGGACCGGCACGTCGATCATGCTGTAGGCGCGGCCGGTGATGGTGGCGCTCGCTTCCGCCGGACCGATGGCGGGGGCGGCGATCGCGGCGGCGAAGCGGCCGCTCGATGGGTCGTAGGTGAGGGTCTGGATGGCGACCGTGGGCTCGGCACCGGTCGGCAGCATCAGGCTCGGACCCTCGCCGTCGAAGGCGATGTCGAAATCGCCGCTGAGGCCGCGGGCATTGAGCGCCTGGAGCAGGGCGACCTTGACGGTGCCGGGCTCGATCGCGATGCCGCTGCGGGTCACGCGCACCTGGTCGAAGCGTGTCTCCGGCTGCCAGGGCAGTGCCACCTGACGGGCCATCGCCGCCAGCCAGTTGGCATCCAGGGTGATGCTCTCGCCCGGAGGCGGGGCTTCGGCCACGGGCCGGTTCGGATCGGTGACCGCGCCGGTAAAGAGATCGCGCAGCCGGATCAGATGGTCGTCGATCTCGACCTCGTTGCGCAGCGACAGGCCGGTAGAAGCGGTCTGCGGGGCGGCGATGGCGTCGTCGGCCCAAGCCGGCCCCGTCGTGCCGATCAGCAGCGCCAGCATCAGGAGAATGGACCGCAAGCGGTTGGCGATCATGGTGAAGACGCTCCTTAGCGCAGCTGGGTGAGAGTGCCCATCATCTGGTCGGAGGCCTGGATCACTTTCGAGTTCATCTCGTAGGCGCGCTGCGCCGTGATCAGGTCGGTGATCTCGGAGACCACATTCACGTTCGAGGTCTCGAGGAAGCCCTGCTGGATCGTGCCAAAACCGTTGGTGCCGGGCGTTGCCGTGATCGGGCCGCCCGAGGCCTGGGTCTCGAGGAACAGGTTGTCGCCGATGGCTTCGAGCCCGGCCTCGTTGGGGAAGGTCGCCAGCTCGAGCTGGCCCAGATTCTGCGGCGCCACCTGCCCGTCCAGGGTCGCGAACACCTCGCCGCTGGAATCGACCGTGATCGAGACCGCATCGTCGGGGATGGTGATGCCGGGGAGCACCGTGTAGCCGTCGGGGGTCACGATGGTGCCGTCGGAGCTGCGCTGCAGCGCGCCGGCGCGGGTATAGGCGGTGTCGCCGTTGGGCAGCTCGACCTGGAAATAGCCCTTGCCGGAAATGGCGAGATCGAGCGGGTTGTCGGTCACCTGCATGTTGCCCTGCTCGGTGATGCGGTAGACCGCGGTCGGCTTCACGCCGACGCCGATCTGGACGCCCGAGGGCACGATCGTGCCGCTGTCGGAGGACTGCGAGCCGACGCGACGATAGTTCTGATAGAGCAGATCCGCGAACTCGGCCCGGCGGCGCTTGAAGCCGGTCGTGCTCAAGTTGGCGATATTGTTGGAGATCACGTCGACATTGAGCTGCTGAGCCAGCATACCCGTCGCGGCGATACTCAATGAGCGCATGATGTTACTTCCTCATCCGTGATCTGGTTACGCCCCGCCGACAATCCCGGTGATCGCCTTGCGGATGCGATCATGCTCGGACTGCACGAGCTGCTGGGCGGCTTCGTAGTTGCGGCTGACCGACATCATGTGGGTCAGCTCGACGATCGGCTGGACGTTCGACTGCTCGAGCGCGCCCTGGACCAGATGCGCATTGGCAACCGGCGTCGCCGTCACCTGGGGCGCGGCGCTATAGAGGCCGGCGGCCTCTTCCTGGAGCGCCTGGGGGTCGGCGAAATTGACCACGCGAAGCTTGCCGATGGTCGTCGTCTGCGGCGAGCCCGGCTGCTTGACCGAGACGGTGCCGTCCTCGGCCACGGTAACGTCGATGGCATCCTGGGGCACGCTGATCGCCCCGCCATCGCCCTGGATGGGCGCGCCGTCGGCCGAGACCAGCTGCCGGTTCGCGTCCATCTCGAAATGGCCCTTGCGGGTATAGCGGGTGCCGTTGGGCGTGTTCACCACGAAGAAGCCGTCGCCATGGATGGCGACATCGAGCGGATTGCCGGTCGAGGTCAGCGGGCCTTCGCTCCAGTCGCGCGGCATCGCCGCGTCCTGCACATAGGAGAGCTTGGTCCCGTCCTTGGCGCGATCGAGATACTCCTGAAAACGGACCGTCTGCCCCTTGAAGGCAGGCGTGGTCACGTTCGCGAGGTTGTTCGCGATCACGTCCATCTCTCGGGTCAGGGACATCTGGCGCGAGAGCGCGATGTAGCCGGCGTTTTCCATCGACCGTCCGGTGGTGGTATGAAACCTGTCGCCCGCGACCCCCCGCCGAAACCGGAAGAGGGGCCACTGGCGGGAAGGACCATGCAGCGGTCGTGCCAGTCGCGTTTTCGGCGCATTTACCGGGGTGAACGCCGGATTGACATCGGTCCTTGTGGATAAGAACCGGAAAAATCTGCCGATCGGGCAGGGCAAGGATGCTCCGCCTTAGCCCTATGTTAACCGCGTCTGCCTAGGGTGAGCCGCTCAACGAATTCACGGCGGGTTCACCATATGGCCAAGGCTCCACAACCCAAGGGGAAAACCCCCGAGGCCGAGGAACCGCAGGACGCGGCTTCCGGCGCAGATGCGCCGAAGAAGAAGAAGTTCAGCGGCAAGAAGCTGGTCCTGTTCGTCGTCCTTCCGGTGATCCTGCTGGGCGGCGGCGGCGGCGCGGCCTACTTCATGGGATTCCTCGGCGGCGCCAAGGCCGAAGAGACGGCGCATGCCGAAGCGCCGGCCGAGACCGGCCCCTCCGTCTATTACGACATGCCGGAGATGCTGGTGAACCTCGTCACCACCGGCAAGAAACCAAGCTATCTGAAGCTCAAGGTCAGCCTCGAGCTGAAGGACGAGGAAGCCTCGAAGCAGGTCGACGCCGTGCTGCCGCGCGTGGTGGACAGCTTCCAGGTCTATCTGCGCGCGCTGCGGGTCGAGGATCTACAGGGCTCCGCGGGCATCCTCCGCCTGCGCCAGGAACTGCTCACACGGGTCGCCGACGCGGCGAAGCCTGCCGAAGTGCGCGACGTGTTGTTCAAGGAAATGCTGGTCCAGTAGGACCGCAGGAAACATGGCCGAACCCAACGAAAATACCGACGCCCCCGCGGGCGACGAAGAGCTTTCCGAGGAAGAGAAAGCGGCTGCGGCCGCGTGGGAGAACATGGCGGAGGAGGAGCCCGAGGCTCCCGGCGCCACCACCCGTTCCGCCCGCGTCCTCGATCAGAACGAGATCGACAGCCTGCTGGGCATCAGCGGTGGTGGCGGCGGCGGCAGCGCGGCCGAATCCGGCATCCAGGCGATCGTCAACAGCTCGATGGTTTCTTACGAGCGCCTGCCGATGCTCGAGGTGGTGTTCGACCGCCTCGTGCGCATGATGTCGACCTCTTTGCGCAATTTCACCTCGGACAATGTCGAGGTCTCGCTCGACAGCATCAGCTCGATCCGCTTCGGCGACTATCTCAACTCGATCCCGCTGCCGGCGATGATGGGCGTGTTCAAGGCCGAGGAATGGGACAATTACGGCCTGCTCACGGTCGACAGCTCGCTCACCTATTCGATCGTCGACGTGCTGCTCGGCGGCCGGCGCGGCACGGCCGCGATGCGGATCGAGGGGCGCCCCTACACCACGATCGAGCGCAACCTGGTCGAGCGCATGATCACGCTCGTCCTGGCCGACCTCTCGACCACCTTCGAGCCGCTCTCCAAGGTCAATTTCCGTTTCGACCGGCTGGAGACCAATCCCCGCTTCGCGACGATCGCGCGCGGCGCCAATGCGGCGATCCTGGCGCGCCTGCGCGTCGACATGGAAGACCGCGGGGGCCGTCTCGAGCTGATATTGCCCTATGCCACGCTGGAGCCGGTGCGCGAGCTCCTGCTGCAGATGTTCATGGGCGAGAAGTTCGGTCGCGATTCGATCTGGGAAGGCCATCTGACCACCGAGCTCTGGCACACCGAGATCAAGGTCGATGCCGTGCTCGACGAGCTCACCATGCAGCTTGGCGACGTGATGAACTGGAAGGTCGGGACGCATGTCGAGCTCAACACCCAGCCCAGCTCTCTCGTCCATATGCGTTGCGGCGACATCCCGATGTTCCGCGGCCAGATGGGCCGCAAGGGCAATCTGATCGCGGTCAAAATCCAGGACCGGAACCGGTAGGCATTCGATGTTCAATCTCTCGATCCTGACTGACGCCGCCAAATTCATGACCCTGCCGATGCTGTTCGACGGCGGGTTGGTCCTGCTGCTGGGCGTGACGTTGCTCTATGTCGGGCGGCTCAACCGCCGGATCGGCGAGCTCAAGCGCGAGCGCACCCATTTCGACGCCGCGATCGAGCGGTTCGCGGGCGCCGCCGCCGACACCCACCGGGCCATGGCCGAGCTGCGCCAGATCGCCGACGGCGAGGGCCGCATCCTGCAGGACCAGGTCAAGAAAGGTGCCGGCATCGCCGAGGATCTCGAATTCCTGATCGGCCGCGCGACCTCCGCCGCCGACCGCCTCGAAGGCGTGATCAGCCATTCCCGCCAGGCGGAGCCGCGCAAGAGCGAGGCCCGCGGCGCCGAGCCCAAGGGCATGACGTTCCCGACACGCGAGACGCCGGCGGCCGCGCCGAAGGGCATGACATTCCCGACACGGGAAACGGCCGCTGCCGCGCCGAAGGCCATGGCCTTCCCAGCGCGGGATCTGCCGGCCGCGCCATCCAAGGACATGCCGCAGATGAACGCCCGCGACCTGTCGAAGGCGTCGGCCCTGGCCCGCGCGATCGTGGGTGACCGCAACGAGCTGGAACGCGGCATTGCGCGCGGCGGTCCCTCGACGGTCACACGCCGCCCGGTCGCGGTCGAAAGCCTGCCCGAAGGCGAACGCGCCTTGCTCAAGGCCCTCGCGGGCTTGCGCTGAATCCTGAACCCCGTACCGGATCGATCGGTCCGGTGACCCGAGCCCGGAGAGTGCCGCGACCCATGCGCCTGCGCGTCCTTCCCGTTCTGCTGTTCTTCGGCACCGCGCTCTTCACGCTGCGCGTCGGCACGATGTGGCAGGACGCGACGGTGATGGCCGGCAGCCCGACCGAGGCGCAGACCACGGCGCCCCAGCCTTCGACGACACCGCCGGCTGCCACCGCGCCCGCGACGACCGCGACAGCGTCGGCGACGACCGTTCCAGCGGCGACGGTACCTGCCGCCACGACCCAGACGGCGGCTGTGCCTGCGGCGACAACCGCTCCCTCGACAACGACGCCCGCCGCCACGACCGCGGCGGCACCCGCAACCACCGCCACGGCGCCTGCAACCACGCCGCCAAGTTCCGCCGGCACGCCGGCGGCAGCGCCGGCACCCGCACCGGTCGCGGCGGCGGGCCCGGCGCAACAAAATCTTCTCGGACAGTCTCAGACGGCTGCCGCCACGGCGCCGACCGGCGTCGACGGCGCGCCGCCCGACCCGACCGCCGACAGCTCGGCGCAGGACAATCCGTTCAACTATTCCGACAGCGAGATCGAGCTGCTGCAGGATCTCGCCAAGCGCCGCGACGAGCTCGACAAGCGCTCGGCGGCGATCGATCAGCGCGAGGCGCTGCTGACCGCGACCGAACAGCGCATGGACCAGAAGCTGGCCGAGCTCAAGGCCGTGCAGGCGCAGATCGAGACCGGCCTGCAGCAGCAGAAGGACGCCCAGGACGCGCAGTATAAAAGCCTGGTCAAGACCTACGAGACCATGAAGCCCAAGGATGCGGCGCGGATCTTCGACAGCCTCGAGATGGAGGTGCTGATCGAGGTCACGCAGCGCATGAAGGAAGCGAAGCTTGCACCGGTCCTGGCGGCCATGGATGCCACCAAGGCCCAGGCGGTGACCGTCGAGCTGGCGGCGCGGCGCGCGCCCACGGTGCAATAAATCCTTTCCGGGCCGGCGTCGAAATCGCGGCCGTTTACGGCCACTTAACCAGCCGCCGGTAGTCTCTTACCGGCGACCCGCCCGCCTTTTTCTATTGGCTCATTCGAGGAAGCAGTTCGATGTCCATCGACATGCATATGCCGATCCTGATCGTCGACGACTACAAGACGATGCTCCGGATCATCCGCAACCTGCTGAAGCAGCTGGGCTTCGACAATGTCGAGGAAGCGACCGACGGCAGCATGGCGCTGACCAAGCTGCGCGACAAGGGCTTCAGCCTGGTGATCTCCGACTGGAACATGGAGCCGATGACCGGCATCCAGCTCCTGCGCGAGGTGCGCGCGGATTCGAAGCTGAAGGACTTGCCCTTCATCATGATCACGGCCGAGAGCAAGAGCGAGAACGTGATCGCGGCGAAGGAGGCGGGGGTCAGCAACTACATCGTGAAACCGTTCAACGCCGCGACGCTCAAGCAGAAGCTGACCACCATCCTCGGCAATTTCTAGGCCGGGATCATCATCATGGCGCGCACCAAGGCCGCTGCCGACAAAGAACTGACCGACAAACTCGCCGCGGTCGAGCGCGATCGCAAGCCGGTCGATGCGCGCGAGCTGATGGCCATGGTCGAGGGCCTCGTCGCGTCCATGGAGGGCGATCTTTCCCCGATGAGCATCAAGCTGTATGCCGAGCTGGAGCAGCTCGCCAATTTCATCCAGAAGGCCAAGTCCGAGATCGCGCAACTGCGTCCGGACGAGATCCGCGACCAGCATCTGCAGACCGCGACGGACGAACTCGAGGCCATCGTGGGCGCCACCGAGGGTGCTACCAACGGGATCCTGAACGCGGTCGAGCAGATCGAGAACCTGACCAGCGAGATGCCGCCGGCCGTGGCCGAGAAGGTCTCCGAGGCGGTCACGCAGGTCTATGAGTCCTGCAACTTCCAGGACATCACCGGCCAGCGCATCTCCAAGGTGGTGAAGGCGCTGCAGCATATCGAGGCCAAGGTGGACGGGCTCCTGTCCGCCTTCGGCGACGAGATGACGAAGCATCGCAAGGACGAGGCGGCGCAACCGGAAGCATCCAAGCAGGATGCTCCGAGCGACCAGGCCCTTCTCAACGGACCTCAACTTCCGCAGGCAGCGAAGGGCCAGGCCGACATCGATGCGCTCTTTGCCAGCCTCGGTTGACAGCAGGGCGAGCGCACACAGCCCCTATCCGACTGCCGGCTCCTCCGGGACCCAGGCGCCGCGGACCCACGCGCTGGCGCTGAGCCCCCATGCCACGGCGCTGCGCTGCGCCCGTCACGGCTATCAGCAGACGACGCCGCCCTGGCTCATCAGCTATGCCGATCTCATCACGCTGCTGCTTTGCTTCTTCATCCTCCTGACCGGCGCCAGCCGCGTCGAGCAGCATAACCTCCAGCCCGTCATGGCCAGCCTCGCCGACCAGTTCTCGGGCGTGCTCGATCGCGGCACCCAGACCGAGGAGGACGGCGCCAGCTCGATCGGCGACATCCGCTTGGTGAAGGAGCGGGTCCAGTCGCTGATCGCCAATGCGATGCCGCTCGCCCTGATCCGGCACTCCAGCGAGTCCAACCGCCTCGAGGTGGAGCTGCCCGAGAGCGGATTGTTCCAATCCGGCGGGGACGATCTGAGCGCGCTGGGCCGTTCGCGCCTGAAGAACCTCCTGGCGGTGATCGGCCAGGGCACGGGCGCCACGCCCTATCGGCTGGAATACCGGCTGGCGCAGACCGATATGGCCGCGCATCGCGCCGCCGTCCTCGGCAGCGAGACGGTGGCGGCGGGAACGAATGCCACGGGCGTCGGCGTCGCCATCGACAAGGCCGAGACGGCCGGGAAACTGATTTTGCGGATCGAGCTCGGCGGCAAGACCGAAGAAGGGGCGGCTCCATGACTCTCATGTCGCGTCACAACTTCCGCAACGAGGCGCAGAGCAGCCAGGCGCGCACGCTCTGGCTCTATACGCTCAGCGACCTGATGAGCCTGCTGCTCTGCTTCTTCGTGCTGCTCTTCGCCATGTCGCAGACCCAAAGCGGCAAATGGCAGCAGGTTTTCGGCGTGGCCGAGCATGACGACGTCACCATGACGGCCGAGCAGCGGGCCGACAAGGAAGCCGATCGCAATGCCATCGCCCTTTCCGAGGCGCGCGACGCCAACTATCTTCAGGCCCTGATGACGGAGCGCCTGGCGCATCTCTCGATCGGCGTCCCGGTCGCGATCTCGCGCGTGCCCGACGGAGTGCTTCTGACCATGCCGTCCGATCCCCTGTTCGCGAGCGGTGCCGCGCGCGACAATGCGGCGCTCGCGACGCAGCTGGCGCCGCTGGCAGGCCTCCTCGCCAGCGTCCCCAACGGTCTTTCGGTCGTGCTGTCCTCGCCCCATTCCGCGACCCCCGAAGCCTGGCGCTCGGCGCTCGCGCGCGGCCAGGCCTTCAGCGACGCGCTGGGTCATGCCGGCCTCGATCATGTCGGCGCCATCGAGACGCGCGACCTGCCGGGCACGGGCGCCCAGATCGCCCTCCTGCTGCGCGATCGGAACAGCGCGCCATGATCCTGCGCCGCCGGCCCGCGCTCTTCCTGATGGGACTGCTGCTCGCCGCCATGGCGATGGCGGCCCCAGGGGCGCGTGCCGACGAGACGATCCGGACCCGCGGCTGGGTCCATGAGAAGGAAGGTTTCGGCCGCATGGTTTTCGACTGGCCCGCCTCCGTCGGCTACAGCGCCAAGATCGACGGACAGACCTTGATCGTCGAGTTCGACCGGCCCGCCAGCTTCACCACCGACCGCGCCTTGAAGCTGCTGGCCCCTTACATCGCCGGCATCGCCGAGCAGACCGACCGGCGTCTGGTGCTGAACCTGACCGGTCCCTGGAAGCTCAAGAGCTTCTATGACGGGACCAAGGTCGCGCTCGATCTCTACGGCACGCCGCCCGCGCTCGCCAAGGCGGCGCCGGCCAGCCCCGCGGTCGCGCCGCCGCTGCCCTCGGCCGCGGCGACTGCGACACCTTTGGCGACACCGCCGCCGGCCGCCGGCAAGACTCCGCCCGCGGCCGAGACGGCCGTGGCTCAACCCACAACGCCGCCTTCCAACACCACCGCCGCCGCGCCGGTGGTGAAGCTGCGATTCGGGCAGCATGACGGCTATACGCGGCTGGTCCTGGATTTCCCTGCCACCGTTCCCTATCGGATCGATCGGCAGGGCGATGACGCGCATGTCGTCATCGGTACGCCAGCGCGCCTGGCCCTCGACGGCAATGTGAGCTCCTGGCCGGCGTCGCTGAAGGATCTCCATGCGGACGGCAGCGAAACGAAGCCGGTCCTCACGCTGAACCTGGTGCCGGGAACGACCATCAAGGATTTTCGCGACGGGCCGCGCATCGTGCTCGATCTCGCACCCGGCACCGCCGCCGCGACCTCGCCCGCAACGCCGGCCCCGGCGCTTGCCGCGGCCCCGACGACGACAGCCGCGATCCCATCCACCCCGCCGGATCATGCGGATGCGGCACCGCCGCCCGCCGCCGATACCGGCAAGCCCAAGCCGCTGCTGCCGCCCAACGCGATGACGGCGGCCGATTTCCTGAACGGCGCCTCGACCGCGGCGCCTGCGACATCGACGGCAGCATCGAAAAACGGACCCGAGATCGACACGCTCCCCGCCAATCCCAACCTGCCGTCATTGACGGTCGCGGTCGATCAGGCGGGCGACGGTTCCACGCTCAAATTCCCCTGGAAGGATCCGACCGGCCTCGCGGTCTTCCGGCGCTCCGGCGCGTTGTGGCTGGTGTTCGACAAGCCGGCCCGCTTCGATCTCTCGGGCTTCTCCGCGCCCGGCCTGGACGCGTTCGACAAGGTGGCGCAGATCGGCGGAGCGCCAGCGGCGCTGCGTCTCGCCGGCGCCGACGATCTGGCGGCCCTGCCGCGGCGCGAGGGCAATACATGGATCGTCGATCTGCGCCCGCAGGCCGAAGGCGCCGCGACGCCGATCCCCGTGACCTCCGAGCCCACCGCGACGCCACCGCGGACGCTGCTGAAGCTCGTCTCCGCCGGCGATCCGATGACGGTCAAGGATCCCGAGGTCGGCGATCAATTGACGGTCGTCACCTCCACCGAGCCCGGCCTCGGCGTGGAGCCGGCGCAAGGGTTGCCGGCCTTCAAACTGCTCGCGACGGTGCAAGGCATCGCCGTCGAGCCGCGCCAGGATGGGCTGCAGATCGCAAGGACTCCCGATGGCATCGCCATTACGACCGGAGCGAACCCGGAGCTGGCGCCGGTGGCGTCGGCCTCGAAGCCGGATGCGGCCGCGGAAGACA
This sequence comes from Hypericibacter sp., assembly GCF_050729195.1. Classification (NCBI taxonomy): domain Bacteria; kingdom Pseudomonadati; phylum Pseudomonadota; class Alphaproteobacteria; order Rhodospirillales; family Dongiaceae; genus Hypericibacter; species Hypericibacter sp. The sequence continues at coordinate 10,944 of NZ_JBOHKS010000238.1, read as the reverse complement.
CCCAGCCCGACGGGCCGGCGGCGACCGAGCGGCTGTTCGACCTGCCGGCCTGGCGGCGCGAGCAGGAAGGCGATTTCGCGACGGTCGAGACCAAGCTCAAGGCCGCGGTCGAAGCGGTGCCCGAGGACAAGCGCGAGATCGCGCGGCTCGATTTGGCCCGGTTCTATTTCGCTCATGGCCGCGCGGCCGAGGCCGGCGGTCTCATCGATCTGATGGGTGCCGAGCGCACGGAACCGCTGCTCGACCCGCAGCCGCTTCTGATCGAGGCCGCGTCGGCCTTCCTCACCAGCGATCCCGTTGCGGCCGGTTCGGCCCTCAACCAGCATGCTCTCGATGGCGAGATCGAGGCCGATCCCTGGCGCGGCGCTCTCTCGGCGTTGAAAGGCGATTGGGCCAAGGCCGCTGCCGACTTCCAGGAATCCGACGCCCTGATCGACGATTATCCGCAAGCCGTGCGTTTCCATCTCCAGTCGCTGGCGGTCGAATCCGCGATCCAGACGCAGGATGCAGCCGGTGCCCATGACGGGCTCGACAAGCTCAAGGCCGATCATCCGACACCGCCGCAGGAAGCCCGGATCGCCTTCCTCGAAGGCCTGCTGGCGCGCAGCGAAGGCAATGCCCAGGCGGCGACCGCGGCCTGGGACGGTATGGGGCCTGCCGCCGACACCGATACGGCGGCACGCACCGAGTTCGCGCGGGTCGATCTCGCGCAGGAGACGGGGGCCATCACCGACGCCGAGGCGATCAAGCGGCTCGAGGCGCTGCGCTTCGCCACGCGCGGCAGCCTGATGGAATTCCCGCTGCTCGAACGGCTGGGCGAGCTCTATCTCGCCGACGGCAAGCCGCGCCAGGGGCTCGAGATCCTGCGCCAGCTCGCCAGCCATTTCCCGCAGCATCGCGATTTGAACAAGGTCATGGCCGCCATGACCAAGGGCTTCCGCGACGCCTTCCTCGGCGAAGCCGCGAAGAAGCTGAAGGCGCTCGAGGCGATCGCGCTCTATGGCCAGTTCAGCGAGCTGACGCCGCCGGGGGCCGAGGGCGGCGAGATCGCCATGGCGCTTGCCGACCGGATGATCGATATCGACCTGCTCGACCGCGCCGACGCGGTGCTGCTCGATCAGGTCCGCCACAAGCTCAACGGCGTCGACAAGGCCCGGGTCGGCGCCAAGCTGGCCGAGGTGCGGCTCCTCGACGAGGATCCGGACCAGGCGCTGGCGGCCCTGAAGGAAAGCGGCGGCCCCGATCTGCCGGCGCCGCTCGCGGCCGACCGCCGCCGTCTCGAAGCGGAGGCGCTGCATCGCACCGGTCGCAGCCTCGAGGCGCTGGCGCTGCTCGCGAACGACCAGGATCCCGACGCCGACAAGCTCAAGGCGCGGATGTATTGGGAAATGAAGGAATGGGCCCTGGCCGCGCGCGAGTTCGACCGGCTGCTCGCCGGCGCCGACGCCCAGCAACTGACGCCCGATCAGGCGGAGTGGGGCCTCGCCAATGCCATCGCGCTGTCGCTGGCCGGCGACAAGTTCAAGCTCGCCGAGCTGCGCCAGAAGATCGGCCCCGCGATGAAGGAAACCGTGCAAGGCCCGACCTTCGCCATGCTCACCGACCCCGAGAGCGATCCGGAGTCCCTGCTCGCGACCAAGCTCGCCGGCGTGGCGCGCTTCGAGAGCTTCATGACGGACTACAAGGCGAAGCTGAACGCCGCGGCCGCGCCCAGCACGAGCGAGGCACCGGGCACCGCGCCGGCGACGACCGCGGGCGGGTAAATCACATTGCCTAGTTTGTGCAAGTTCTGGCAGCAAATTGACGGGCGTTCGACCGTTGCATTCTTCGCGATCTCTAGCGTCGCCGGCTTCATCTCTTATGAGTGGCTAGGAATGGGCTTCTGGCCCGGCTTCGGCTTGGTTGCAATCAGCCTACTCGCCAACGGATGGATCGCTACGTTCGAGGATGAACAGCCCGGCAGGTTCCATAATCCGAGACCACCCAATCGCGGCGGTGATCATGGCTGCCAATAGCAGTTGCACGGCAAAATTGAAACGAAAGCCAGAGGAAGCTCGCAGTCGCAGAGATGTATGCGATTCCGAAAACCAAATACCAGGGGCGACCATAGGAATGCGACCACTCCTACCAAGCGTACTCGCTACGCTACTATGTTTCTCAGGAGCTATCGCCGCTCTCGGCGACAGCTCGCAAGGTCAAACGCAACTACAATGCACTGTCGGCCCGATAAACAAAACTTACGGGGCAACGCACTGGCTGGTTTACAGCTGCGATGATCTTCAAACGGTAATAATAGTGACTGCAGGTGACAGTCCCGCAGCACCTTTCTATTTCGCACTGTCACCAAACGGAGATTCGTATCGGATCATTGGCGAAGGTACTGGAAACCGAAATTTGACAGATGCGGCTTTCGAGGAAATCAGAAAGCTTGGTGCGACCGACATAGTAGAATTAATCAAACAAACGCAGGGTCGTTAGATTGACCTAGCCAACGAGCCGCTGAGCTACGCCAGTGCTTAAGATAGCCGGACGCCAGAACAGCGCATTTAGCCGGAAACAACAAACAAGTGATGGATTGCGCGCGCTCTACGCCGCCGAGCCTGCTTTCACCGGATAGGGTGGTCGGCGCCAGCCCTGGGGCGAGAGGGTGAATATCTCGACGCCGGTCTCGGTCACGCTCACGGAATGCTCGAATGGGGCCAAGAGCGAGCGGTCGCGCGTCGCGGCGCTCCAACAGTCCTGATCGGCATCTCGCGATCCTGCTTCCACGCGCCCCTCACCGAGCCGCTGTGTCCGCGGATGGCCGGTCCGACAGCCAACATGTTTGTGCTGTTACAATGACCGGACGCCGATTCAGCACGAACGGAGTGGCTTGAAGTGCGCCGTCGAAAGAGGGAAGCTGTTGTCGTGAGTGCATCGCCCCATTGAGGTGACCTCTCTTCTTGAAGAGAGGTCCGATCGAGCGCCCGACATGGCCGATATTCGATCCAAGAGATTGATGGGCTCCGTCCGCAGCCGTGGCCTGGCGGCAGGCGCGTCGCTCCTAGTTTTCTCGTTGAACTCGACCGCCATGCGCTCGATCCGCAAGACGGCGGCAACGCCGTTCCGCGCCGGCAAGATGCTGGCCCTCACGGACTCCAGCCCGCATCTCTGGTTCAGTCCCTGACGAAGCGCCGGCCGTCTCCAGGCTGAATCCACCGCCTTCAGCCATTACCGTTTGACCGTTTCAGGACAACCGACTCCTCTCGGGCAGTAGGATGACGCCACCTATTGCCTGCGGGTCGGCTTCAAGGAGGCAGCAATGCAGGACTATTTGCGGAAGCAGATCGACTGGCCGCAGCCATTCTCCGGCCAGGAATATGCCGACCGGCTCGCGCGCGTCAGGAACGCGCTGCAGAACGCCAAGCTCGATGCGATCTATGTCACCACGCCGGCCAACCTCACCTGGCTGACCGGCTATGACATGATCTGGTACCACACGCGATGCCTGACCGGCCTTCTCATCCGCGCCGACAGCGACCATGCGGTTTGGTTCGACGGAGTCGGGCACACGACGATCGTGTCGCTGACGCCGACCATCAAGGATGTCGTCTGGTGCCGCAGCGAGAATGTGACGGAACTGGTGCGGCTCGTCGTCGACGAGATCGGCAAGCGGATCTCCGACAAGTCGAGGATCGCGCTCGAGCCTTGGGGATATTCGCCCCATGCCGACGTGATGAACGCGGTGAAGTCCGGGCTCGAATCGAAAGGCAAGAAGACATCCGACGCGTCGACGCTGATCGAGCGCCTTCGCCTGGTGAAGTCGCCGGACGAGATCGCGGTCGTCCGGCAGGCGGCGACGCTGGCGGACAATGCCATGGAGGCGGCCCGCGACATCCTCGCGCCGGGGATCATGGAAACGGAGATCGAAGCGGCCATCCTGTCCAGCCTGATGCGCCAGGGCGGAGGCTATCCCGGCATCCGCAGCATGATCGGTTCCGGGCCTCGGGCGGGGACGCATCACAGCGCCGCGACGCAGCGCAAGGTCAAGAAGGGCGATCTCGTCTTCGTCGATTTCTGCAGCTCGCTGCATCGCTATCATGTGAATCTGAATCGGACCTTCACGCTGGGGAAGCCGGATTCGCGCTGGGGCGATCTGATGAAGGCCTCGGCCGGCTGCGTCGACAGGATCCTGGCCAACGTCAAGCCGGGCGATCCCTGGAGCAAGGTCGCCACGGTTGGCGAGGACTATCTCGTCAAGCACGACATTCAGAAATACATCTGGTGGCAGGGCGGCTATGCGCTGGGGATCTCCGTGCCGCCGGACTGGGTCGGCTCGTTCTTCGCCGATCCGCTCGAGGGCATCGACGATCAGCCGCTGCAGCCCGGCATGGTCTTCAATTATGAGAACCAGTTCGATGTCTGGGAAAACTGGGACGGCGGCAGCGGTGCGGCCTACATCGAAACGCTTCTCGTCACCGACAGGGGCCTGGAAGTGCTTTCGAAGCTTCCTCGCGATCTCATCCTGGTCTAGCCGAGAACGATTCCGATACTTGAAGAATCCGGGAGGCGCGCGGCCGCGCTGCGCGTCTCTTCCGGTCTCTTTCTTCGCCTTGGGAGCCGACAGAACATGAGCAACGACACGTCATCCCGCGACCGCCTGTTCCCCAGGGAGCTGGCTGACGAGTTTCGTCACCATATCTTCGGCCCGCACAGCCCAGCCCTTCGGGTGATGCTCAATCGACTGCGCGCCCAGCAGGGCGATGAGGCCTTCGTCCTGGTCTGCCTCGAACCGTTCAGGAAATGGGCACTGGCCCGGAAATCGCCGAAACGGGGCGCGCCGGTCGCCCTGGTTCCCGGCATCACCTTCGCCAGCGCCGAAGAAGCCGAGTGGGAGGTCTTCAAAAGGCTCTGGCAGCAGCGGACCGGGGAGGCGCTGTCATGAGTACGCAGCTCCCGAAGAAGCGGCTGGTGGGATATGCCGACCGTCACAGCGTGTGCGCCGGCGAAACCATCCGGTTCAAGGTGTCGTCCGACGGCATTGCCCGTTATCGCGCCGAGATCGTGAAACTCGTCTCGGGCGACCATCATCCAGATGGCCTGGGCTTCATCGAGAAACCGGTCGAGACGCCAATCACGGGCGACTATGTCGGACGCCACCAGGTCCTGCGCGCCGGGTCCTACGGCATCGCTGCCGCGGTCGAGGATCTCGATGGTATGGAGAGCTTCACGATCCAGGCCATGATCTGGCCGACCGCCTCCGGGGGACGCCATCAGGCGATCGCCTCGCGCTGGATCGATGCGTCCCGGCGCGGCTTTGCCCTGCTGCTGGACGATCGCGGCGCGCTGGCCTTCGAAGCCGGTGACGGAACGAGAGTCGAGCGGGTCGGCACGAACCGGCCTCTGCCGCTCCGCCAATGGACATTCGTCGCCGCGGCCTATGACGCGGGATCGCGGACCCTGCGTCTTCACCAGGACAGCGCCGCGAGCACGGGATGGAGTCCGACGCCGGTCACGACGGAGGCGGCCCTCTCGGTTGTGCCGTGGCCGGAAACCGGATCGCCGCTGCTCATCGCGGCCTGTCTGGAACGGTGGACGAACGGCGCGTCTGTCGCCACGGCCCATTACAACGGCAAGATCGACAGCGTGCGGCTTTCCGATCGGGCGTTGACCCGTGCCGAGATGGAAGCCGTCCAGCGCCCCACGGGCTTGCCCTCTCACCTGCGGGGATGCTGGGATTTCTCCGAGGCGATGACGACCGATCGGATTCTCGATATCTCGGCCTGGCGCCGGGACGGGAGACTGGTCAATCTGCCGGCGAGGGCGATGAAGGGCTTCAACTGGGATGGTTCTCAGTTCGATTGGAAAGTGGCGCCGGAGCAGTATGGCGCCATCCATTTCCATGACGACGATCTCTATGACGCGGAATGGGAAACCGATTTCGAGTTGACCGTTCCCGCCGGGCTGAACAGCGGGGTCTATGCCGCCAAGCTCACGGGCGAAGGCGATACCGAATATATTCCCTTCGTCCTGCGCCCGAAGGCGGGTACGAAATCCGTCGAGACGCTCGTCCTGCTGCCCACGGCGAGCTACATGGCCTATGCCAATGAGCGCGCGGGCCTCGAGGGCGGCGGCCGGCTTCATGCCTTTGCCAATCACCTCACGTCATTCGGCGCCGGCGATCTCTGGCTCAACGACCATCCGGAAGTCGGCGGGTCGCTTTACGACACGCATAGCGATGGAAGCGGTGTCTGCTACAGCTCCCGGCTCAGGCCCATCATCAATTTCCGGCCGGGAATCACGAATTCATGGATCGGCTCGGGCGGTGGCGCGCCCTGGCAGTTCAACGCGGATCTCGCCTTGATCTCGTGGCTGGAGGCGAAGGCCATCCCCTATGACGTCGTCACCGATGAGGACCTCCATGAGGGAGGCTATCCGACGCTTTCCGGATATCGGGCCGTCCTGACCGGCAGCCATCCGGAATATTACTCGAAGGAGATGTATGAGGCGCTGGAGACCTATCTCGGTCGCGGCGGCCGGCTGATGTATCTCGGCGGCAATGGCTTCTATTGGCGCATCGCCTTCCACTCGTTTCTACCGGGCGTCATCGAGCTTCGACGCGCGGAAGACGGCATTCGCGACTGGGTTGCCGAAGGCGGCGAGTATTATCACAGCTTCACCGGCGAATATGGCGGCATGTGGTCCCGCATGGGCCGTCCGATCGCGGCGCTGGCCGGCGTGGACATGGCGGCGCAGGGATTCGATGTCAGCTCCTACTACCGCCGGATGCCGGCGAGCCGCGATCCCCGGGCGGCTTTCATCTTCGTCGGTATCGATGACGAGGTCATCGGCGACTTCGGCACCGTCGGGGGAGGGGCTGCCGGAATCGAGCTCGACCGGTGCGATTTTTCGAATGGATCGCCGGCGCATGCTCTGGTGCTCGCTGCCTCGGAAGGACATTCGGACACTTATTTCCCGTCGCCGGAACATATCAACAATGCCAATCCCGCCATGGACGGCACGCAGAACTCGGATGTGCGGGCGGATATGACCTTCTACGAGACGTCGTCGGGGGGAGCCGTGTTCTCGACGGGCTCCATCTCCTGGATCGGCAGCCTCTCCTTCAACGGCTGCAGCAACAACGTGTCGAAGGTGACCGAGAATGTGCTGCGGCGGTTCCTCGATCCGACGCCGTTTCCCCATCCGCTGGAGTGAGGTCTACGCCGCCGATCGCGAAGCTCCCGCGCGGTTTCGACAAACTGGCGGCCGACCTATTTACCGTCTATTCCACCAGCGCTACCCTCGAACCTAACTTGGCGTCGCCGAAGCTCTTGGCCGTCCTTGGCTTGCATTCGAGCGGTCAGGCAGCATCGACCGGGATGTCGATTGCGATTTCCAGCATTCAGAGTTCGAACAATGCATTAAGTGCGTTTCCTGAGGCCGGCACTAGGCAGGGTGCTCTTGTCTACACGATTCATGCTACGGCGCATTCAGGTCGCGCGATATTCGTACGAGAGGCGGTTGTGGAGTTGGTGAGGGGTGGGGCAGAGCCCTATCGCATTTACCGCTGGTCGCAGGGCGAGGTCGACGCTGAGGGGCCGGTTGCAGTTCAATGAACCTCGCGATCGCGGGCTGCATGCACGTAGCTCTTCAATTGGTCAATCAATCAATCTTTAGTAGTAGCAGACCTTACGCGGTCTCTTCTGTGCTGATCGCAGTTTAATCAACCTTTCCCATATTTCATCTTATCCACAGAATTGTTCTTGTTGTCACGATTGCACGCTTGAGGCGAGCGGGTGTTTTCGTGGAGTTTGGATCACGACTCTGGGTTGCGGGACTCGCACAGGTTGTGATGGAATTTCGGCGCCGCCTTCGATCGCCACTCAACTTCTCTGTTGCCGTCATTGAGCTTGCGACCGAGCGCGCGTATAGCGTGCCCTCCGACTTCTTCCCCTCATTCTTCATCAATTCGTCTTTTAGATTCCTGGAGAGAGACGCGATGCGTCGCATCATTCTTGCCGCTCTGTTTTTTGCGATTGCCGCCATTGGCACTCTGTCTAGCGGTGCGAGCCAGGCAGCCAGCGGATGGCAGGACCCGAATGGGTATTGTGGCGGAACTGGCCGATGCGCGACGATCAAAGACGCGTGCCTCGCGATCTCTTATGCGTGGTGGACGGCTGACCCCGCTATCCATCTTCGCTCTTGCATGCTGACGTCTCCAAAGGATGTTCGCGGCACGGTGGATGCCTATTGCTGCGGCGGCATCTATAGCGGGTCCCTCGGGCTTTTCTGCGATCCGGGTACGGAGTCGGAATCCGACGGTGCCGCCACGAGCTGCATCGTGATCAAGGACCCGCCCAGGGGATGTAAGTACCAGCGGAGTGGTGAAAATGAGAACGCCTGCGAAGGCACGGTCGGCAATCCGATCATGCTGGCGGAGGGGAACAAGCATCAGGATGTGGTGGATTTTGCCACACCGGGCCCGAATGTGCTGGCGTTCGTGCGGACCTATAACAGCCAGTTCAAGACCAATGTGGCCGGCTTCCCGATGCCTCTCGGGATCAAGTGGCAGAGCAACTTCGACCGCTACATGGTCAACACCAGCAGCACGGTCAAGACGCTCTACCGGCCCGACGGGACGGTCATCAAGTTCACGAAGGTTGGTTCTGTCTGGACCCCGCCCGCCGATCTCCCGGTCAAGCTGGCGCAGTCGGGTACCGATTGGGTCTTTACCGATATCGACGACACGGCCGAGACCTACAACAGCGGCTTCAAGCTCACGACCATCACGCAGCGCAACGGCTATCAGCAGTCCCTGACCTATGACGGGAGCGGCAGCCTCAGCACCGTCACCGATTCCTATAGCCGCAGCCTGAGCTTCACCTACACCGGCAGCCGGCTCACGGCCATGGTGGCCGCCGATGGTGGCGTCTATACATACAGCTACGACCAGTCTTTCTCTGCTTATGGGCTCGTCGGCGTTGATGATCGGCTGATTGCGGTAACCTATCCGACGCCGAGCGCGACGGATGGGGGTGCCAACCCGACCGTCACCTACCACTACGAGGACCTGACGCTCCCAGGTTACCTGACCGGGATCACGGACGAGCGCGGGGTGCGCTACGCGACCTGGGCCTATAACAGCGACGGCCGGGCGATCTCGAGCGAGCATGCCGGCGGGGCCGACGAGACGGCGGTGACCTACAATCTGGATGGCACCCGGACCGTCACGAACGCGCTGGGCCAGCAGACCATCTACAGCTACACGACCGTCCAGGGCGTCAAGAAGCTGAGCTCGATCGCGCGCCAGGCCAGCGCCGACGTGCCGGCCGCGACCGAGAGCTACAGCTATGACGGGAACGGTTTCATGGTCAGCCGGACGGACTTTGCCGGTAACGTCACCAACTACGTCCACAACACGCGGGGCCTGCAGACGAGCCGCGTCGAGGCCTACGGCACGGCCGACGCCCGGACCATCGCCACCAGCTGGAACACGGGCTTCCGGGCCCCCGATTCGATCGCCGAGCCGGGCAAGACCACGAGCTACACCTATGACGGCCAGGGCCGGGTCCTGACCCGCACCGAGACCGATACGACGTCACAGTCGGTTCCCTACAGCACCCACGGCAACAGCCGGACCTGGACTTACACTTGGGATTCGACAGGGCTGCTGCAGACGGTCAATGGCCCCCGCACGGACGTCACCGATACGACCACCTATGGCTGGACCGGTGGCCTCCCCACCAGCGTGACCAACGCCTTGGGCCAGGTCACCGACATCACGGCCCATGACGCCCGGGGGCTGCCGACCTCGATCACCGATCCCAACGCTGTGGTATCGACCCTTGGCTACAACCAGCGCGGCTGGCTGGTGAGCGTCACGGTCGAGAGCCCCGGTGGGAATGCCACGACCCAGTTCGAATACAGCGCCACTGGCGATATCTCGGCCATCCAGCAGCCCGACGGATCGCGGCTGACCTACGAATATGACGATGCCCGGCGGTTGACGGCGGTCGAGAACGATGCCGGCGAGCGGATCGAATACACCCTCGATGCCCTGGGCAACCGGACCGCGGAGCAGATCAAGGATTCCGGCAGCAGCATCGTCAAGACGCTGACCCGGACCTACGACACGCTGGGCCGCCTCCTGAGCAATATCGGCGCCGACAGCCAGACCACGGCCTATGGCTATGACGACAACAGCAATCTGGCCGCTCTGACCGACCCGCTGAGCGGGGCGACGGCCCAGAGCTTCGACGCGCTCAATCGCCTGATTCAGTCGACGGATCCGATGAGCAAGTCGACTGCCTATGCCTATGACGGCCAGGACAACCTGACCACGGTCACCGACGCCCTCAGCCACAGCACGACCTATGTTTATGACGGCCTCGGCGATCTGATTCAGGAGACGAGCCCCGATACCGGGACGACCGTCTACGAGTATGACGCTGCCGGCAACCGGACGAAGGCGACCGACGCCCGGAGCGTGATCGCCGAGTATAGCTATGACGAAGCCAACCGGCCGACCGGGATCCATTACCCCGCCTCATCGGGCGATGACGTCACTTATGCCTATGACGATGCCACCGGCGGGCATTACGGAATCGGCCGGCTGCAGACCCTCACCGACAAAAGCGGCTCGACCAGCTATGTCTATGACGCGCGGGGCAATGTGGCCGAGGAAACGCGGGTTATCGGCGCCCAGACCTATGTCACCGGCTATAGCTACAGCCTGACCAACCAGCTGGCCTCGGTGGTCTATCCCTCGGGCCGGATCGTGAACTATAGCCGTGACGCTCTGGGTCGGGTTCAGTTGATCACGACCCAGGCAAACGGCTCCGCTTCACCGGTCACAGTCGCTTCCAACATTGCCTATGAGCCCTTCGGCCCGGTCAAGTCGCTGACCTTCGGCAACGGGTTGGCTCTGACCTATGCTTACGACCAGGATTACCGCCTGACCGACAT
>NZ_JBOHKS010000237.1:0-37013 GCF_050729195.1 Hypericibacter sp. | reverse complement strand
TCATCCCCCTCCCTAACCCTCCCCCATCAAGGGGGAGGGGATTGTTGTTGGGGCTTTCATGAATCGTGACGTCTGGATCACCGGCCGGGGGTTGCTCTCGGCGCTGGGCGAGGGCGGCGAGGCGCACGCGGCGGCGCTGCGTGAGCCCGCGCGCTGGCGTGCCGCGATCGACGAGACGAGCTTCGCGCCGTTCCCGGTCCATCCGATCGGCGCGCTCGATCTCGACCGATTCATTCCGAAGAAAGGCGATCAGCGCGCCATGGGGTCGCTGATGCATTATGCCGTCGCGGCCTCGGGGCTGGCCTTGCAGGAAGCGGGGCTCGCAGGCGACGCGGCGCTGCTGGCGCGCACCGATCTCGTCGTTGCCGGTCCCGGCGGCGAGCGCGACCTCGCGGTCGACGAGCAGATCCTCGCCGGCATCGAGCAAGCGCCCAACCAGGGTGCCTTCCTCAATGAGCGGCTGCTCAACGACCTGCGGCCGACCCTGTTCCTGGCGCAGCTGCCGAACCTGATCGCCGGCAATATCTCGATCGTGCATGGCGTCACCGGCTCGAGCCGGACCTTCATGGGCGAAGAGCTCGCCGGCATCGATGCGGTGCGCGACGGCTTCGCGCGCGTCCGCTCGGGCCAGAGCGAGGTGGCGCTGGTGAGCGGCGCCTTCAATGCCAGCCGCTGGGACATGATGCTGCTCTATCGTCCCTCCGGGCTGTTGCTCGATCAGGCCTGGCAGCCGCTGTGGCGTCGGTCCCGCGCCGGCATCGCGCTCGGCAGCCTCGGCGCGGCGTTGGTCCTGGAATCGCCCGAGCATGCCAAAGCGCGCGGGCGTGTTCCGTTGGCGCGGCTGACCTCGGTGATGGCCGACCGCAGCGGGCGCCAGCCGGGCGCGGCTGCGGCGGCTGCCGAGCAACAATGGGCGTCGGTGGCGCCGCGGCTCGCGCGCGGCAAGGTCGGGCTGCTCTCCGGCGCCTGCGGCTCGGGCCCGATCGTCGGCGAGGAGCATGATTTGCTGCGGCGCTGGGGCCCGCCGGTCGGCGGGCTTGCGGTGCGCGGCACGGCCGCCGCCTGGGGCCATGCGATGGAAGCCTCTTTCCTCGGCAATCTGGCGCTTGCTATCACCTGTCTGGAACAGGGCCGCCTGTTCGCCGCCCTGGATGCGGACGAGCCGATCGAGACGGCGGGCCCGGTGCAGGGGCTGACCCAGATCCTGGTGACGGGCTGGGGGCATCACCGGGGCGAAGGCCTGGCGCTGCTGGAAGCGCCCTGAATGACGGGAGGAGGCCGGTCATGACGCGACGCGAATTCTCCCGGCCGGTGGCGATCACCGGCATCGGCATCCTGACCTCGCTCGGCGAAGGCCGCGAGGAGAACTGGCGGCGCCTGAGTGCTGGCGAGTCGGGGATCAAGCGCATCCGCCGCTTTCCGATCGACAATCTGCGCACCGATTTCGCCGGCACCGTCGACTTCCTGGCGCCGGAATCGCAAGACACGCCCAGCATCACGCTGGAGGCCGCGCGGCGCGTGGCGCGCGAAGCATTGGCGCAGAGCGGCCTTGGGCGGCCAGGCGACTTTCCAGGATCGCTGTTCCTGGCGGGCCCGCCGATCGAGCATGAATGGCCGCAGCGCCGCGGTTTTGCCGCGCGCGCGCATTCGGGTCGCTATGGCGCGATGACCGCCGCCACCCAGCTCGGCAACGAGGCGCATGAGCATTTCCTCAACGGCTTCATCGCCGACCATATCGCCGGGGAGTTCGGCACGCGGGGCGCGCCGGCCACGATCTCGACCGCCTGCGCCTCGGGCGCCACCGTCATCCAGCTCGGCGTCGAGGCGATCCGGCGCGGCGAGGCGACCGCGGCCCTGGCGCTCGGCGCCGACGCCTCGGTTCAGCCCGAGGCCATCATCCGTTTCTCGCTGCTCTCCGCGCTTTCGACCGCGGGCGAGGACCCGGCGAAGGCCGCGAAGCCCTTCTCGAAGAATCGCGACGGCTTCGTCATGGCCGAAGGCGCTGCTGCCTTCGTGCTCGAGGATGCCGAGGCCGCGCGGGCGCGAGGCGCCAGGATTCTGGGTTACGTGCTGGGCTGCGGCGAGGCCGCCGACAATTTCCATCGCACCCGCTCGAGCCCTGATGGCGCGCCGATCATCCGCTGCATGAGGAACGCGCTGGCCGATGCCGGGCTCCGGCCCGAGGCGATCGACTATGTCAATGCGCATGGCACCGGCACGCCCGAGAACGACAAGATGGAGACGATGGGAATGCAGGCGGTCTTCGGCGACCGCATGGCCTCGATTCCGGTCAGCTCGAACAAATCGATGATCGGCCATACCCTGACAGCGGCGGGACTGATCGAGGCGGCCTTCGCCATAATGACGATGCGCGACCAGCGCTTGCCGCCGACCATCAATTACCGCGAACCCGATCCGGCGATTCCGCTCGACGTCGTGCCCAACCAGGCGCGCGCCGCCAAGGTCGGGCGCATCCTCTCCAACTCCTTCGGCTTTGGCGGCCAGAACACGAGCCTCGTGCTCGGCCTCGACGCGGCCTGATGCGCGCGCTCTCGCTGATCGAGGAGGACCGGCTCGAGCCGGTCGATCTGCCGGAGCCGCCGCCGCCGGGCAAGGGCGAGCTTCAGGTCGCGATGCGCCGCGTGGCGCTGAACCATATCGATCTCTGGGGCGCGCGCGGCATGGCCTTCGTCAAGCGCAGCCTGCCGATCGTGGCCGGCGTCGAGGGCGTCGGCGAGGTGGTGGGACGCGGCCCCGGCGTGATCGGTTTCCAGAACGGCGACCGCGTGGCGCTCTATGCCGGGCTGGTCTGCGGGCGATGCAAGGCCTGCCGTTCTTTGCGCGAGAATCTCTGCGAGAATGTCGCCGGCATCATGGGCTTCCATGTCGATGGCATGGCGCGCGAGCGGCTCAACATTCCCGGCACGAACGCCTTCAAGCTGCCGGCGGCGGTCAGTTGGAGCGACGCGGCCTGCGCGCCGCTCACCTTCGCGACCGTGCAGCATATGCTGTTCGACAATGCGAAGCTCGAGCGCGGCGAGTGGATCCTGATCCATGCCGGCGGCTCCGGCGTCGGCTCGACCGCGATCCTGATGGCGAAGCAGGCCGGCGCCACGGTGATCGCGACCGCGGGCAGCGACGCCAAGCTCGAGAAGATGAAGGGGCTCGGCGCCGATCATGTGGTGAACTACGCGACCGAGCGCTTCGAGAGCGTCGCGCGCCGCCTGACGGGCAAGCGCGGCGTCGATGTGGTGTTCGAGCATGTCGGGCCCGCCACCTGGGCCGGCAGCCTGCTGTCATTGGCCAAGGGCGGCCGGCTCGTCACCTGCGGCTCGACCAGCGGCATGACCGCCGAGACCAATCTCGCCCATCTCTTCCAGCAGCAGCTGCGGATCACCGCCTCCTTCGGTGCCAGCTTCCGCAATCTGCGCGAAGGCCTCGACAAGATGGCGGCGGGCCTGCGCCCGGTGATCGACAGCGAGATCGGCTTCGCCGACATGGCGCAGGGGATCGAGCGGCTGAAGAACCGCGACGTGTTCGGGAAGATCGTGATGCGGGTGGAGTAGGGGGCTTCATGAGCGAGACGGGGGAATACAGCGACAATCTGGTGACCTTCCTGGAGCTGATCTGGGGGCAGGGCTTCATGGCGCCGGGCGGGCCGGACCTGGTGCGGGACACGGTCGCGGGGCTCGATCTCAAGGGCAAGCGCGTGCTCGACATCGGCTCGGGCCTGGGCGGACCGGATATCGTGCTGGCGCAGATGGGCGCCAAGGTCGTGGGGCTGGATATCGAGGCGCCGGTGATCGAGCGCGCCCGCAAGCTGGTGGCGGCGAATGGCGTCTCGGACCGCGTCAGCTTCAAGCTGACCAAGCCCGGTCCGCTGCCCTTCGCCGACGAGAGCTTCGACCTGGTCTACAGCTCGGGCGCCTTCACCCAGATTGCCGCCAAGGAGGCGATGTTCACGGAAGTCCGGCGCGTGCTGAAGCCCGGCGGCTGGTTCGCGGTCTATGACTGGATGAAGGGGCCAGGCCCGATCAGCGACGACATGCGCTATTTCTACAAGGTGGAAGGCCTCACCTATGCGATGGAGACGCCGTCCTTCCATAAGCGCGTCCTGAAGAAACTGGGCTTCGACAAGGTGACAGTCGAGGAGGATGGCGGCTGGTACCGCACCGAGGCCCATCGCGAGCATCAATTGCTGGCGGGTGAGCTCCATCCGCGCGTGACCGAGCTTCTCGGCCGCCAGCAGGCCGATCATTTCGTCGAGAACTGGCGCGCCATGACCGTGGTGCTCGACAAGGGCGAACATCGCCCGGGCCGCTGGCGGGCGCGGAAGCCGCTGGCGGCAGCCCAGACATCCAAACCCAACAAAACGAGGAAAGTGACGATGGCGCGTAAAGTTTCAGCCAAGGCCGTCCTGCCGGTGAAGATCGGCGGCAAGGGACCCAAGATCGACAAGGCGACGATCGCGGCGCCGATCAGCGGCAAGCCGAAGACCACGACACAGAACTTCTACACCGATGCGACCGGCAGCTTCGTCTCCGGTATCTGGACCGCAACCAAAGGCAAATGGGCGGTCGATTACGGCGAAGAGGAGTTCATCTATCTGCTCGCGGGCAAGGTGAAGCTCACGGCCGCGAACGGCCAGAGCAAGACCTTCAAGAAGGGTGAGGCCTTCATGATCCCGGCGGGCTTCAAGGGCACCTGGGAAACATTGGCGCCGATCAGGAAGTTCTACGCGATCCAGGACCGGCGTAAGAAATAGGGCCGGACTGCACTCTCGCGCCGCGGCAGCGAGCCCACATTCTCCGTTATCTTTCCTCTCCACCCACGAAGTGAGGGGAGAGGAAAGAAGAACTCATCCCGCCGTCGTCCCGCCATCGAGCGCAAGCACGCTGCCGGTCGCATAGCGCGCTTCGACCGCCAGATAGCGGATGCTGGCGGCGACCTCGTCGGCGGTCGCGAACCGCCGCAGCGGCACGCGCTGCTTCGCCTCGGCAAGCGCCGCCACCGGGTCGGCGGCCAGAGCCAGCTCGCCCGCCATCATCGGCGTGTCGACCGGGCCGGGGGCGATCGCGTTGACGGTGACCTGGGGCGCCAGCTCGAGCGCCAGGGCCTTGGTCAGGCCGATCACGCCGAACTTCGAGGCGCAGTAATCGGCAAACATCGGCATGCCGATCGAGGAGAGCTCCGAGCCGACATTGACGATGGTGCCGCCGCCGGCCTCGCGCATATGAAGGCCCGCCTCGCGCGCCATATAGAAGGTGCCGGAGAGATTGACGTCGATGACCGCACACCAACGCTCGGGCGTCAGCTCGGCCAGGGTCGACGGCATGACGATCCCCGCGGCATTGACGAGAATGTCGAGGCCGCCGAAGGCGGCGATCGCGGTCCTGACGGCCTCCGCTGCCTGGCGCGCATCGGCCACGTCGGCGGGAATGGCCAGAACATCCTGGCCGCAAGCGGTTGCCGCCGCACGGAGCGTCTCGGCCCGGCGTCCCATGATCGCCACCCGCGCGCCTTCGCGCGCAAAGAGCTTCGCCGTGGCGAGTCCGATGCCCGAGGAGCCGCCAGTGATCAGCACGCGTTTGCCGGAAAGGCCGGTGCCGCTCGCGGTGCTCATCGTTACCCTCCTTGTCCGGTCCGGCGCGTGACGCTCAGACCGTGTGGAAGCGGAACTTCATGCGGTGATGATAGGTCTGGCCGGGGTCGAGGCGGGCCTGCGGGAAGAAGGGGAAGTTCGGCGAGTCCGGATATTTCTGCGTCTCCAGGGTGAAGCCGCCATATTTGCAGTATTTGGTGCCGCCCTTGCCCACGACCGCCTCGCTCAGATAGCCGCCGGTATAGAACTGCACGCCGGGCTCGGTCGTCTCGAGATCGAAGGCGCGGCCCGAGGCCGGGTCGCGCGCCTCGACCACGAGGCGCATCTGTCCCTGCACGCCCGCCAGGACCAGGTTGTGATCATAGCCGCCGCCGGCTTCGCTGACGCGCCCTCCGCCGAAATTCTCGATCTTGCCGATGTCACGGCCGATCGCCTTGAAGCTGGTGAAGTCGTAGGCCGTGCCTTTGACCGACAGGATCTCGCCGGTGGTCATCAGCTCGCCGTCGATCGGCGTATAGAAATCGGAATGAACCTTGAGCTCCTGCTTCAGCACATTGCCGGAGCCGTGGCCACCCAGATTGAAGTAGCTGTGATGGACCAGGTTGGCGAGCGTCGGCTTGTCGGTCTTGGCCGACATGTCGATCGACAGCTCGTTGGCATCGGTGAGCTGGAACGAGGTGCGGATGTCGAGATTGCCGGGGTAGCCCTCGTCGCCGTCGGGCGAGCGGTGGGTGAAGGTCAGGGTCTTGCCGTCGCCTTCGATGGCGCCGTTCCAGACGACCTTGTCATAGCCCTTGAGCCCGCCATGAAGATGGTTCGGCGGTTCGTTCAGGCTCAACTGGTAGGGTTTGCCGTCGAGCGCGAAACGGCCCTTGGTGATGCGGTTGCCATAGCGCCCACAGGTCGCGCCGAAATAGGTGTCGGTCGCGAGATAGCCCTCGAGCTTGTCGAAACCCAGCACGATATCGCCCATGCGGCCCTGGCGATCGGGCGTGTGGAGCTCGGTCAGGGTCGCGCCATAGCTGATGAAGCGCGCGGTCAGTCCGGCGCGATTGGTCAATGTATAGCGATGGACCTCACGGCCGCCGACGGCGCCGAAATTCTCGCGGGTGATCGTCACGCTGTCCTCCTTGCCGCCCTGGCCGATGGCGGGTGTTTGAAATCAGTCCGGATCAGTCTTTCTTGACCTTCGCGGCCTTGCCGGTAAGTGCCCGAAGCGTGCGGCTCTTGGCGATCTTGTAGCCGAGATTCTGGCCGACCGAGGTGTCGAGGATGCGGTCGACCATGCCGGCCTTGCCGGCGGCCTTCTTCGCGCCCGGCTTCTCCCGCCCTTCGCCCTTGAGATCGGCGATGACCGCATGGGCGGCATTGTGCCCCGGCGCACCGGTGACGCCGCCGCCCGGATGGGTCCCGGCGCCGCAGAGATAGAGACCCTCGATCGGCATGCGGTAATGGCCGAGGCCCGGGAAGGGCCGCGAATCGAACAGATGGTCGAGGCCCACCATCGAGCCCTGGAAGATATTGCCGCCGGTGAGGTTGTATTCGCGCTCGAGGTCGAGCGGCGTGATGGTGTGGCGCGCCAGGATGTGATTGCGCAGATTGGGTGCGAACTTGCAGAGCCCGTCGATCACCTTGTCGGTCCAGGCCTCCTTGACGTCGTCCCAGGTGCCGGTGGCCAGGTGATAGGGCAGCTGTTGCACGCCCAGCACCAGCGTGTGCTGGCCCTTGGGTGCCACGCTTGGATCGACGGTCGAGTGGATCAGCGCCTCGATCACGTAATCGTCGATGATGACGCCGCGGCGCTGCGCTTCCCAGGCGAGCTCGTACTTCTCCGGCGTGGCCCCCAGGATGGCATGGCCCTGGTGATGCGCACCGGGGCCGACGGGGAATCCCACATAATGCGGCAGCTCGTCGATGAGGAGCTGGATGCGGGCCATCGAGCCGCGCTGGTCATGACGCTCGACCATGTCGGCCAGCTTTTCCGGCAGATGGGCGCGGCCCACCAGCTTACCCAGCGTGCGCTTGGGATCGGCGCCCGAGACCACGGTCTTGGCGGCGATCTCCTCGCCGTTCCTGAGGACGACACCGGCGGTCTTGTTGCCCTTGACCAGGATCTGCTCGACCGGTGAGCCGGTGCGGATCTCGGCGCCATGGGCCCTGGCGCTGGCCGCGAGCGCCTGGGTGATGGCGCCCATGCCGCCGACCGGCAGCGCCCAGCGCCCGAACACACCCTCGAACTCGCCCTGCGCGTGATAGCCATAAACATAGGACGTGCCGGGCGTGGAGGGACCGCCCCAGGTCGAGACCATGCCGAGGAACATCATATAGCCGCGCAGCCGCGGCGATTCGATGTAACGGCCCAGAAGGTCGCCGGCCGACATCAGCACGAATTCGTTCAGAAGCTCGAGCTCGCCGGCCTCCTCGAAGGCGGCGAGCACCTCGGAGCGGCTCGGCGGCTCGCGCAGCAGCCAGGGCCGGGTGATGTCGCCGAAGCGCTTCAGCCGCGTGGCGAAACGGAAGAAGCCTTGCGCGTCGCGCTTGTTGTGCCGCTCGATCGATTTGAGGCTGCGGTCGGCGTCCTGCCAGAGCATGACATGATCGCCATCCTCCCAGAGCGCGAGACCCTGCACCGGCGGCGAGATCGAGCGCAGCCCATGCTTCGCCAGCTCGAGCTCGGCGATGATCTCGGGCCGCAGCATGCCCTGGACGAAGGCGCAGGAGGACCAGGTAGCACCGGGGATCAATTCCTCGCTGACGCAGGCGCCGCCGACGACCGGCCGCGCTTCGAGGACGACGGTCTTGAGGCCCGCGCGGGCCAGATAGTTGGCCGCCACCAGCCCGTTATGGCCTCCGCCGACGACCGCCACATCATAGGACTTGGTCATGATCCGTTTCCTTCGCCTGTCGCTTTGCCGGATGTGATCTTCCGCCGGCTATCGTTTGCCGCCGGCGAGACCGCCGGTGATGTCGCCCCTGAGGATGCGGGCCGCGCTCAAGATCAGGATCAGCGAGGCGGCGCCGATGCAGGTGAAGATCGCGTTGACGCTGGGGGTGAAGCCGAAGCGCATCTGGTTCCAGATATGGATCGGCAGGGTCGGCGTGACGCCGGTCAGGAACAGCGTGACGATGACCTCGTCGACCGACAGCGTGAATCCCAGCAGCGCGCCGCCGATGAGGGCGCTGCGTAACAGCGGGAAGATCACATGGATGAAGGTCCGCCGGCGGTTCGCGCCCAGATCCATCGAGGCATGCGCGTAAGAGGGATCGAGCCGCTGCAACCGCGCCAGCACCACCAGCATCACCACCGGCATCACGAAGGAGGCATGACCGAGGACCACCCGCACGATGCCGGGCGGGATGCCGAAGGCGCGGAAGCCGATCGCGAGCGAGACGCCCAGCACCACGCCCGGCAGCGCCACCGGCAGCGCCAGGATCGACTGCAGCAGGGCGCTGCCGGGAATCGTCAGATAATGGAAGGCGAGCGCGAAGCCGGTGCCGACCACGGCGCCGATGGTGACCGCGCTGAAGGCCACGACCCAGGTCCGCTGCAGGGCGGTCCAGAGCGCCTGGTCGCCCCACAGCGCCGCATACCATTTGGTGGTGAAGCCCGCGAGCGGCAGGGTCTGGATGGTGGAATCGTTGAAGGAGAAGAGCGCGATGATCAGCAACGGCGCATAGAGGATGACGTAGGGAATCACGAAGGCGACCCAGGCCATCGCGTGCCCCAGCCTTCCCGCGGGCGAGAGATGCTTGCGATGGCCGGCCTCGACCGTCATGCCGGTTTCGCCGGACTCCAGCACGCCGCGGCTGCGGCTGAGGCTCGCGATGACGATCAGCACGACCGTGACGACCACCATGAGCGTGATCGACATGGCCGCCCCCAGCGGCCAATTGCCGACCAGGCCGAACTGGGCGGCGATCACCATGCCGAGCATGGTGCCGTCGAGGCCGCCCACCATGGAGGGCGTGATGTAGTCGCCGACAGCGACCAGGAAGGCCAGCATGAACCCCAGCGCCGCGCCCTGGCGCGAGAGCGGCCAGATCACGGTCCAGAAGCTGCGCCAGCCGCTGGCGCCGGAATCCGCCGAGGCCTCGATCAGGCTCCGCGGGATCCGCTCGAGCGCGGTGTAGGAGGTGACGAAGACGAACGGGATGCAGACATAGGTCAAGGTCAGGAACACCGTGAAGGGCGTGTAGAGCAGCGCCGTCGACGGCTCGCTCAGGATGCCGGTGTTCACCAGGAAGGAATTGAGCAGGCCGGATTCACCCAGGATGATGCGCCAGGCGAAGACCCGCACCAGCAGGCTGACCCAGAGCGGAATGACGACCAGCAGCACGGCGGTCAGTTTGTTGCGCCGGATATAGCGGGTGACGAAGAAGGCCATCGGATAGGCGATGAGGGCCGCGATCAAAGCCGCCAGTAACGCCACGCCAATGGTCTTGCCGATCAGGAACTGGTAGGTCGGCGAGATCGCGACCTTGGCATAGTTGGCGAGATTCCAGTTATGGAGGATCGCGCCGCTCTTCGCCTGCCAGAAGCTGTAGACGATCATGAAGAGGTTGGGCACGGCCACCAGCAGCGCCACCCAGAGATAGATCGGCAGCACCATCGCCCAGCGCGCGAGGCTGAAGGCGGGCAGGCGTCGCAAGGGGAGGGCGGCGTCAGTCATGGAGGACCACGATGTCGCCGCTGCGGACCGCGCATTCGATCGGGTCGCCGGGGCGAACCGTGCGGTCGCGCTGCGAGGTGACGCGGGTGGTGAGCTTGACACCGCCGACCGCAAACTGGATCTCGCGGCCGTCGCCGAGGAACATCACATGCTCGACCGTGCCGTTCAGCCGGTTGAGTCCGTCGCCCGACGCGGCCGGTCCGTGGATCAGGGATTCGTAGCGGATGGCGATCGTGGCCGATTCCGGTTTCTGCTCGCCTTCGAGCCGGACGCGGAAGGGACCATTGATCGCGGTCCAGCCGGCGCCGTCGCGCTCGATCCGGCAATCGACCAGATTGGCCTTGCCGATGAAATTCGCGACGAAGCGGTTATGCGGGCGGTAATAGACGTCCTCGGGCGGGCCCAGCTGCTGGATCTTGCCCTTGTCCATGACCGCGAGGCGGTCGGACATGGAGAGGGCTTCGCCCTGGTCATGCGTCACATAGACGAAGGTGATGCCGATCTCGCGCTGCAGCTGGCGGAGCGCCGTCTGCATCTGCTGGCGCAGCTGGAGATCGAGGGCGCCCAGCGGCTCGTCCAGCAGCAGCACCTTGGGTCGCGCCACCAGGGCGCGGGCGAGGGCCACGCGCTGTTTCTGGCCACCCGAAAGCTGGTGCGGCAGCCGCCCCGCGAAGCCGCCCATTTCAACGAGCTCGAGCGCGGCCTTCACCGGGGCGACGGTGTCGCCTTTGCCGGAGCCCGCCATGCGCAGCGGATAGGCGACATTCTCCTGCACGCTCATATGCGGGAACAGCGCATAGCTCTGGAACACGGTTCGGACATTGCGCTTGAAGGGCGGCAATGACGTGACGTCGCTGCCGTCGAGGATGACGCGGCCGGTATCGGGCGTCTCGAAGCCGGCGATCAGCCGCAAGGTCGTGGTCTTGCCCGAGCCGCTCGGGCCCAGCAGCGAGAAGAACTCGCCCTGGCGGATATCGAGATCCACCGGATAGAGCGCCGGCGTCGATTGGTTGGGATAGGACTTCGACACGCCGGAAAGGCGGACGATGGCGTCCCGGTCGCTCACCTGGATCGTCATGGGTCCCCGCTGCGGAGGGTGGGACAGGCCGTCAAGCATGCGCTGAACCGCGGGAGGCGGCGCGGCACCAGCCTTAGACTAGCGGTGCAGCGCCTGCCGAGGCGAGAGCGATCAGAGGGTGCCAGCCTTGAACTCGTTCCAGATCTCGACGCGCTTGTCGATATCCTCCGGCGGCTGCAGGACCGACATCTTGTCCCAGAAGCCAGCTTCGTCCTGATCGATGATATTGGTCTTCGTCAGCACGTCCTCCGGAATGCCGGCCGCCTTCGCCTCCGCCGCCGACAGGATGCCGTTATTGATCGAGGCCGTGATGAAGCGGGCCTGCCAGGCACGGTCGAGATTGGCGTCGATGAAGTCGTAGGCTTCCTGTTTCTCGGCGCCGGCCTTGGAGAGGATCGCGCAGTCGATCCAGGTGGGCGTGCCTTCCTTCGGGAAGGAGTAGGCGAAGGGCAGGTTCTTCGCCTTCAGGTTCATGACGATCGAGATGTTCTGGCAATAGCCGATCACGGCATCGCCGGCCGCATAGATGGTCTGCGCGTCGTCGAAACCGCGGGCGATGGTGCGGACCTGCGGGCGCAGATCGCGCAGCACCTTGCGACAATTCTCGAAATCCTCGTCGGTCAGCTGATAGGCGTTCTTGGCGCCGGCATAGAGCGCGATCATCGGGAAGGTGATGAAGGCATCGTCGAACATGTTGACCTTGCCCTTGTATTTTGCATCCCATAGCGCGCCCCAGCTGTCGGGAGCCGGCGACACCTGCTCCGAATTGAACATCAGCGGCTGCGTGCCCCAGTTATAGGGGACGCCCCAGAGCTTGCCGTCCACCGTCAGCAGCTTGTGATAGTCGAGCTGCTTGGTGATGTTGCCGGTGTTCTTGAGTTTCGAATCGTCCAGCGGCGCGATCAGGCCCGCATTGACGTAGCGCGGCACCGAGCTGGTGTCGAAATAGATGATGTCGGCCTGCACGGCGCCGGAGCTGGTCTGGGCAAACATCTCGTCCACCGAGCCGGTCCGCACGACATTGACCTTCACGCCGGTCTTCGCGGTGTATTCCGCGATCCACGGATCGTCGTGATAGGTCTCCCAGGTGAAGATGGTGAGTTCCTTGGCGGCGGCACGGGCCGTGCCGAGCCGGCTGGCCACGAAGGCGCCGCCGGTGATGGCCGCAGAGGTCTTCAGAAAGGAACGGCGACCGATCCGGGAACCGGCGGTCGGGCGGAGGGTCTTGTTACGCGCGTCGGTCAAACTCCTCGGCATGTTTCTTCTCCCTTGCCTCAAGGCGGTCGCCGGACATGGCGCCGCGATTGTTTGTTCGTTGAAAGCGTTCCCTCGTGCGGCCGGCGCCCTGGTCGGGTCTTTTTGGCCGCGATGTTTGTTCGGTATTACCAAACAGCGTTTTATTATACCAACAGGCTGCCATCGGCCTCGCCCGCTGTCAATCGGCCGGGGGATTCATTCCGCACTCTGGATGGTGGGGGCTTGTCATATGACAAGCGTGCGTCAGCAACCCCGCGGGGAGTGTGGGGTCGTTGCATAGGCGGTGATGTCGAGGCGAAGGGGGCGAAGGGCGAGCCGTCAGGCTCGCCGGGCCGGGGGTGGCGCGCTATTTGTCCTGCTTCGAGCGCCAGATGGCGCCAATGACAGCGCCCTTGATGAAGGGCAGCAGCGCCAGCGTGCCGAACAGCGTGACCGGAAGCCAGACCGCCATCTGCACCCATTCGGCCGGATGCGCGATCTTCTCCATGGCGAGGAGACCCGGGACGACGATATGGCCGACGATCAGGATGGTGAAATAGGCCGGCACGTCGTCGGAGCGGTAAGGCTCGAAGGCGAGCTCGCAGTTCGAGCAGTGATCCGCCATCGAGAGATAGCCCTTGAACAGCGATCCCTGGCCGCAGCGCGGGCAGCGCCGCAGGAGGCCGCGCTTGAGCGCGGTCCCGAAGCTGGCCGCCGGCATATGGCTCCAGCGCCCCGTGGGATTCTTCACAGCAGGTTCAACCAGAGGCTCCAACAGGCCTGATGTCATGATCGCCTTCGAGAAAAAGGGGCGTGACGGTCGTCGGTCAGATGGAGTTTAGGGCAGGTTCCTACAAGCTCGGCATGACGAAAGGTCGCGCCCGTTCGAAGGCCCACGCGGCGCGCAAAACCAGGCTTTCCGCGTAGCGCGCGCCCACGATGTGGAGGCCCACCGGGAGGCCGTTCTTGGTGAATCCGCAAGGGGCCGAGGCTGCCGGCTGCTGGGTCAGGTTGAACGGGTAGCTGAAGGGCGACCAGTCGGTCCAGCGTCCACCCTCATCCTCCGGCGGGACCTCGACGCCGGCCTGGAAGGCCGGCAGCGGCATCATCGGCGTCAGCAGCAGATCGTAGCGCTTGTGGAAACGATTCATCATCACGCCGAAGGCCTCGCGCGTCTTCACCGCGGCCAGATAGTCCATCAGGCTCATGCCGGCGCCGGCCTCGGCGACCTCGACCAGACCCGGATCCATCTGCTTGCGCTGTTCCGGCGTGAAGGCGCGGAGTGCGTTGGCGGCCCCCGGGAACCAATGCTTCACGAACACGTCGCCGACATTCTCGAATTTCAGGTCGGTCTCCTCGAGCGTGGCGCCGAGCTCGTCGGCGAAGACGCGCACGGCCCTGGCGGCGATCGCGGCCACCTCGGGATCGACGCGGTTGTCGCCGAGCGTGGCGCTCCAGGCGATCTTCAGGCCCTTGACGCCGGAATCGATGTCCTTGGTGAAATCGGTACCGTCATAGGGCAGCGCATACCAGTCGCGCTCGTCGGGCTTCGCCAGCACATTCAGCATCAATGCGGCGTCGGCGACGGTTCGCGTCATCGGCCCGACATGAGCAACGGTACCGAAGGGGCTCAAAGGATGCGCCGGCACGCGGCCATAGGTCTGCTTCAGCCCGAAGATGCCGGTGAAGCTCGCCGGGATGCGGATCGAGCCGCCGCCATCGGTGCCGAGATTGAGCGCGCCCATGCCGCAGGCGGCCGCGACCGCCGCGCCGCCGGAGGAGCCGCCGGGCGTGCGCTCGGTGTTCCAGGGATTGCGCGTGACGCCGGTGAGCAAGCTGTCGGTCACGCCCTTCCAGCCGAATTCGGGCGTGGTGGTCTTGCCGAGCAGCACCGCGCCCTCTTCCCGGAGCCGCGCCACGCAGGGCGCGTCCTCGTCCCAGGCCTGGTCGCGGGAAACCACCTTGCTGCCGCGCAAGGTGGGCCAGCCCTTGGTGAGGAGCAGATCCTTGACCGTCGCGGTGACGCCATCGACCAGCCCCTGCGGCTGGCCCTTCTGCCAGCGCGCCTCGGAAGCCTTCGCCGATTTGAGCGCGCCGTCCTCGTCCACGAGGCAGAAGGCGTTGAAACGCCCGTCATGCTTGCGGATGCGATCGAGTGCCGCCTTCGTCGCCTCGACCGGCGAGAGCTTCTTGGCGCGATAGAGCGAGAGCAGCTCGGTGGCGGAGAGGAGGGCGGGGTCGGTGGTCATGATGAGAGGCTCCTTGGAGAATTGAGAGAGCTGGAGAGATTCCTCTCACGCGGAGTGGGGATTGTCGAGCGGCTGAGCCACCCGCTCGCGATCTGGCTCGCGGATAGCACGAAGGGTGCGATGCCGAATCGGATGTGAAACGTGCTAGAATGTATACCAAGTGTGGTTGCTGGCGATGCAATCAGGCTAGCGCAGCGTGCTTCCTGGTGCATTAGGTGTGAGTCAAATTTAGGAGGATGTGCGATGACGGTACTTTCCACGATCGGTTACGAAGCATCGTCGTTGGAGGACTTCATCGCCACTCTTCAGAAGGCCAAAGTTCATACTCTGATCGACGTTCGAGAGTTGCCGATATCAAGACGTCAGGGCTTTGCGAAAAAGGCACTTTCGTCAGCGCTTGATAATGCAGGCTTAAACTATGTGCATTTGAAGGGTCTCGGAGATCCAAAGGAGGGTCGGTTGGCTGCGAGAGCAAACGACATGCCGGCCTTCATCAAGATCTTCACGCGGCATTTAGAGAGCCCAATGGCTCGGGCCGACATTGCTACCGCTGTCGACCTCATTGGTCCTGGTGGAGCTTGCCTCATGTGTTACGAACGCGACCCAAATTTCTGCCATCGGAAGTTGGTTGCGGAGAAGATTTCTGCTATTATTACTATTCAGATAAAGCATCTTGGTGTGAGGAATGGCATCGCCTCGGGGAGCAGAACGGCAGAGCGAACGAGTGGTAGTACTCGTGAAGGCTCTTCCACACGCCGGCATGAAGCACGGTGAAACAGTCTGCTGCGCTGGCATAACCAAGCATGGTGAGTGGCGTCGTCAGTTCCCGATTCATTTCCGCCGCCTCCAGCAAAAATTTTTTCGCTGGGACATCATCGAATACGAGTTTCGCGCACCAAAAGATGACAAGAGATCGGAAAGCCGCCGCGTTCAGGAAGATACAATTCGTGTTGTGGGGAGTGTGAGCACAAAAGAGCGTTCATCGTTGTTGGCGCCAGTAATCGTTTCGTCTACCGGGGCCGCTGCCGCTAAAGGTCAGACGCTTGCGCTCATACGTCCCTGTAACGTGGCGTTTGCAGCAAAGAAGAAGAATGCCAAAGAAATCGAAAACGAGCGAGCCGCCTACCAGGAAGCTGCAAAGCAGGGTTCTTTCTTTGATGCAGCACTCGCGGCCCTCGAGCCATGTCCCTACGCATTCAAGTTCGGCTATCAGGATAGCGACGGCGGCTCACATGTATCGACGTGCGACGACTGGGAGACGGCGGCGATGTTTCGCCGTTTTTCCGAGCAGTATGGCGAATTGAAGACACTGGATTTGATGAAGAAGACTTTCGAGAAGGAGTATCCCCAAAAGGGAATGGTGTTCGCCATGGGCACTCACTCGCGGTACCCGGACGTGTGGCTTCTCGTCGGCGTACTCCGGGTCGACGAAACGACTCAATTGCCAATGGCACTGTGAGGACGGGATTTTTCGGGCCCGCATGAATGGCTGGCTCGACTCCGATGATTGCTCTTCTCCGACCACTCGCATGGTGCAGAGCCAACCGCGCTAGCTCTTCTTCTTTTCCCCCGCTAGAGTGCGCCGCCTCACTCGGGGGATTCGCCTTCCAGCCATGACCGCCATTGCCCTCACGGAACGCCGGCGCCGGCGCAGCCTTGCCGCGATCATCTCGGCCGGATTCGGAGCCGGCATGTCGATGGCCTCGCTGCTGCCGCTGATCTCGCTGCAGCTGGAGCGGCGCGGCTTCGATGCGGGGCTGATCGGCCTCAACGCCGCCATGTTCCCGATCTCGGTGATCTGCTTCGGATCGGTGGCGCCCCTGGTCGTGCGGCGCCTGGGCGCGCTGCGGACCTTGCTGCTGGCAGCGGTGGGCTTCACGCTGCTGACGCCGCTCTATTACCTGACCGATCCCTGGACCTGGTATGGCTGGCGCTTTCTCGCGGGCTTCCTCGGCGCCATCGGCTGGATGACGAGCGAATCCTGGCTCAACATGGTGGCCCGGCCCGAGACGCGGGGCCGCATCATGGCCGTCTACGCGACCGTGATCGCGTCGGGCATGATGGTCGGGCCCTTCATCATTTCCGCCATCGGGATCGACGGCTTCTGGCCCTACCTCTTCATCATGGGCGCGACCTCGCTGACGGCACTGCCCCTGCTCTTCGCGCGCGGGCTCTCGCCCGATTTCTCGCGGCAGAGCCCGCTGCATCCCTGGACCGCCCTCAAACATGCCCCCACCGTGCTGGTGGGCGCGGCGGCCGGCGGGGCCGTCGACATGGCGGTGATGGCCTTGCTTCCGGTGTGGGGCGTTGCGGAAGGATTCTCGCAGGCTGAAGCTGCAAGGCTGATCTCGGTCTTCGCCGCCGGGAGTCTCCTGATGCAATGGCCGGTCGGCTGGCTCGCCGATCACTGGAGCCGGCGCGGCACGCTGCTGCTCTGCTCGGCGGTGACAGGCGCCGGGGCCCTCCTGCTGCCCCTGACGGCGAGCGAGCCGCTGCTGCTCTGGCCGCTGATTTTCATCTGGGGCGGCGTGGTGTTCGGGGTCTATACCGCGGCGCTCGCCCTCATGGGCGATCGTTTCCCGGCCCATGAGCTCGCCGGCGCCAACGCGCTCTTCATCATGGCCTATCAGGTCGGCAGCCTGGGCGGTCCGCCCGCCGCCGGAATCTCGATGGACCGCTTCGGCGCCTTGGGTCTGCCGGTGATGATCGCCGCCGTCTCGGCGGCGTTCCTGCTGTTCGGGCTGATCCGCCGCGCGATGATGCGGGGCTAGGGGTTAGCCCAGCAGCTTGTCGATCGCTTCGGCGCTGTCCATGCCGTTGCGCATGGCGCCGCCGCAGGTTCCTGCAAAGGCGCCAGCGCAGGCTTCGCCCGCAAAGAAGAGCCGGTCCCCGACGGGTTCGCGGATCGCCGTGCGCGCCTCGTAGGAGCCGGGTTTGCTCGACGCGTAGGATCCGATGCTCCACGGATCGCGGCCCCATCCCGTGAAGGCGCCGCGCAGGAAATGCTTGTCCATGCCGGCCCCCAGCATGCCGCGCAACTTCTCCTTGGCGAAATCGATCGCCGCCGCGTCGCCGGCCTCGGTCAGGTTCCAGGCGCATTTGCCACCGAGGAATCCGATCATGAGGTCGAGCCCGAACGGCCGCACCAGGAAGAAGCAGGCTTCGGTCGACCCTGCCTTGTAGGTGAGCCAGCTGTTGTCCGGAAGCCCGAAGGTCTCGCCGTCGAACTGCAGCGGCGCCTTGGCGAACAGTCCCATCGGCAGGCCCGCGATCGCCTCTTTCTTCCGGTCGGGCAGGGGCGGATCGAAGGCGATCTTCTCGGCAGCCAGCACACCCATCGGCACCGTGACGATGGCGATCTTGGCCTTGATGCTGCCGGCATCGGTCTCGACGGTGACACCGGAACCGCTCCACTGGACGCGCTTGACCGGCGTCGAGAGCTTGACCGGGATCTCCTGGCCGTAGCGCGCCACCAGTGTGCCGAAGCCCTCCTTGATCATCAGATTGGGCCAATGGCCGGAGCGATTCCACCAGTCCTTGCAGGAGAAATCCTCGAGATCCTTGCCCATCGACATGGGGCCGATCCAGGACTCGGCAACCCAGATCCAAGGCAAGGAGCGCGGACTGACTGAGGCGGCGCTCACATCCTGGCCGGTACGCCCGGCACCGCTGATGGCGCCCCGCAGGCTGCTATAGGCCTGGCCATAGGCCGTCAGCTCGCTGTCGTCCGCCCGCCGATCGCCGACAAAGACGGTCTCCTCCGCATCGTCGGTCTTGAGCAGCGAGAATTTCCATTCCTTCGCGAAGGGCGTCCAGGGATTCTGGTTCGAGGCATGGAGCCAGGAACAACCATGATCGAAGGGAATCCCGCCGAAGGTGGAGACATCGGTCCAGGCGCGCCCGCCGATCCGGTCGCGCGCCTCGATCACCACGACCGAGCGCCCCTTGTCGATGAGCGTTCTTGCTGCCGCAAGCCCCGCGGCGCCGGCGCCGATGATGACGACATCGGGCTCCTGCGCGAAGGCGCGCGGGAAGGGCAAAGCCAACGCCGCCAGGCCGCCCAGAACGGCGCGACGGGTCAGTGACAGTGAGGTCATGGGGAGCATGGCAAGTCCTCGCATGACAGGAGGGGATTACCCCAGCAGCGTCTCCACCGTGGCCGCGGTCTCGAGGCCGCTGCGCATGGCGCCGCCGCAGGTTTCGGCGAACTCGCCGGCGCAGGCTTCGCCGGCGAAGAAGAGGCGGTTCTCGACCGGCTTGCGCATGGCGGCACGCGCCGGATAGGAACCGGGCTTGGCCGAGGCGTAGGAGCCGAGGCTCCAGGGGTCGCGGCCCCAGCCGGTGAAGCCGCCGCGGAGGAAATGCTTGTCCATGTCGGAACCCAGCATGGCGCGCAGCTTCTCCTTGGCGAAATCGACGCCGGCGGCGTCGCCCTGCTTCGTCAGGTCCCAGGCGCATTTGCCGCCGAGGAAGCCGATCATCATGTCGAAGCCGAAGGGCCGCACCAGGAAGAAGCAGGCCTCGGTCGAGTCCGCCTTGTAGGTGAGCCAGCTGTTCTTCGGCAGCCCGAAGGTCTCCCCGTCGAACTGCAGCGGCGCCTTGGCGAGAAGTCCCATCGGCAGGCCGGCGATCGCGTCCTTCTTCCAGTCGGGCAGCGGCGGGTCGAAAGCGATCTTCTCGGCCGCGAGCACGCCCAGCGGCACCGTGACGATGCAGATCTTGGCCTTGATGGTGCCGGCATCGGTCTCGACGGTGACACCGGAACCGCTCCACTGGACCCGCTTGGCCGGTGTCGAGAGCTTGACCGGGATCTCCTGGCCGTAGCGCGCGACCAGCGTGCCGAAGCCCTCCTTGATCATCAGGTTGGGATCGTCATCGGCGAGGTTCCACCAGTCCTTGCAGGAAAAATCCTCGAGATCCTTGCCCATGGACATCGGGCCGGTCCAGGACTCCGCGACCCAGATCCAGGATTCACTGCGCGGGCTGACCGAGGCGGCGCTGACATCCTTGCCGGCACGGCCCGCAGCCGAGATCGCGCCGCGGAGCTTGTCCCAGGCGCGGCCATAGGCCGTGAGCTCGCCGTCATTCGCATGGCGATTGCCGACGAAGACCGTCTCGTCGGCGTTGTCATGGTTCTCGAGACTGTAGTTCCAGTCCTTGGCGATCGGCGTCCAGGGATTCTTGTTCGAGGTATGAAGCCAGGAGCAGCCGTGATCGAAGGGGATGCCGGCGAAGCTCGTGTTGTCGGTCCAGGCCCGCCCGCCGATCCGATCGCGCGCCTCGATCACCACGACCGAGCGCCCCTTGTCGATCAGCGTGCGCGCCGCCGCCAGCCCGGCGGCGCCAGCGCCGATGATGACGACGTCGGGATCTTGCGCGAAGGCGCGCGGGAAGGGGAGGGCAAGCGCCGCGAGTCCACCGAGGACGGCGCGGCGGGTGAGGGACGGGGAGAGAGGGTGCTGCATAATAGGAATGTTATCGTGGGAAAGACGTGAGGTCTATCTGCACACATGCGTGTGGATCACCCCTCCCCCTACCCCCTAAGTTGATGTGATCGCTTCGCTCTACTTCTAAGCTTCGAGCGAGCACCACACCAAACATGCCCCCTCCCCTTGCGGGAGGGGGTAGTGGGAGGGGTTGCTTCAAGAAAGAGCGGCGCTCAAGATCGTCGATCGCGCAAATTTTGAATCAGACCACGGCGCTCTATCAAACCTTGCTCAACAGATACTGCGCCGTTGCCAGATCCTCATGCCCGCCACCACCCGACTTGAACAAGGTGATCTCGTCGTCGCGCTGCCGGCCGGGGCGTTCGCCGCGGGAGAGCTGGAACAGGTCGGCGATGTCGGCCTCCCTGATGAGGCCGGCATCGAGCGGCTGGGAGATGTCGCCGCATTCGTCGAGCACGCTGAAGCGGGCATCGATGAAGAGGCGCGACCGCGTGACCGCCTCGTCGTCGGCCTCGCGCATGTCGGGCCGGAAGGCGCCGATGAGATCGAGATGCTGGCCGGGCCTGAGCCAGGCGCCCTTGAGCAAAGGCTGCTTGGTCATGGTGACGCCGGTGACGATATCGGCCCAACGCACCGCGGTCTCCAGATCGGGTGCGGCCGAGACCGCGAGACCCGGCCGCGACAGCCGGGCTGCCAGCGCCACCGCCTTCTCCGGCGTGCGGTTCCAGATCCTCGCTTCCGTGATCGGCCGCACCGACGCATGCGCCGCCACCACATGGGGCGCCAGATTGCCGGCGCCCATCACCAGCAGCTTCGAGGCGTCTTTCCGCGCGCAGAAATCGACCGCGAGCGCCGAGTTGCAGACGGTCTTGCGCAAGGTGAGGGCGGCGCCGTCGATGGTGAGGATCGGCGCGCCGGTCTCGCCATCGAACAGCACATAAAGCCCGAGGATCGAGGCGAGGCCCTTCTTGTCGTTGCCGGGAAAGACGCTGACCAGCTTGATGCCCTGATGCCGGCCGAACTGCCAGGCGGGAAGGATCAGCCAGTCGTTCTGGCTGCCGTCCGGGAGCTTCTGATGCAGCACCTTGCGCTCGGTCACATCGACGCCGCGCTTATACATATCGCGCAAGCCCTCGACGAGGCCGCGATAATCCAGCAGGCGGTGGGCGGCGTCGGCATCGAAATGGCGCATGTCGGAATCCGTTCGAAGATGAAGCCTTGAAAAATTACGCCTTCCTGGGGGCCATCTGCACCCAGAGAACGCCGCTCAGCACGACGATGCCGCCGACGAGCTGCAGCCAGCCGGCCTGGGCGCCCAGCGCGACGCCGATCAGCACGGCGAAGACCGGCTCGAGATTGAGCTGAAGGGTTGCCACGGTGACGCCGAGCCGGCTGACGCCATAGTTCCACAGCAGCACCGCCGAGCCGGTGCAGGCGAGCCCGAGCCAGAGGATATTGAGCCATTCGAGCGGCGACACGACATGCGTGGGCGCCTGGGCGAAGCCGGTGGCCCATCCGACCAGGAAGGCCAGCCAAAGAAAGGCCGCGGCGGCCAGGATGGTCAGTAAGGAGATCTCC
Organism: Hypericibacter sp.; assembly: GCF_050729195.1. Taxonomy (NCBI): domain Bacteria; kingdom Pseudomonadati; phylum Pseudomonadota; class Alphaproteobacteria; order Rhodospirillales; family Dongiaceae; genus Hypericibacter; species Hypericibacter sp. The sequence goes on along the minus strand of NZ_JBOHKS010000237.1, from coordinate 15,153 downwards.
GGCTGGGTCAAGCCGTGGACGGCAAGCCACCGCTGGGATTTGACCGAATACCAGGCCCAGACGAGCATCGCGGCCAGGACCAGGATCTCGCCGCCGCGAAAGCCCTGCGAGGCGACGCTTTGCGGCTTGCCGAACGCCACCAGCATGCCGCCGCCGACCGCAAGCAGGATCGCGAAGGGCAGTCGCGGCGCCAGACGCTCGCCCTCCAGCACCCGCATCATCACCGCCGAGACGATCGGCGCGCCCGAAAACATCGCGGCCACGGTGATCGGATCGGAGTATTTCACGCCGAGCGTGAAGAAGAGCACGAAGAGGCCCATGCCGATGGTGCCCAGCGGCACGATCCGGCCCCAGGGCAGATGCCGCCGGAGCGGGAAGCGTCCGGCAGCGATCCAGGCGATGATGCCCAAGGCCGGCACCGACAGGCTGTAACGGATGGCGGAGAGGTAATAGGGATCGAGCGTCGTGACGGCGAGACTCGTCAGCGGCACCATCGAGCCCCAGATGAAGGCGGCACCCAGCACGCCGAAGCTGGCCTTGAGGTTGCGCGGACGCCCGGCCGAGAGGGGAGTGGCCGTCATCGCGTGACCTTCAATCCGTAGAGCTGCATCCAGATCACGCCCGCGAGCACGATGATCCCGCCGACGATCTGCATCGCCGTGGTCTCGGCGCCCAGCAGCAGCACTGCCAAAGCCACCGAGATCGCCGGCGCCAGGTTGGTATAGAGCGCCGAGATCGCCACGCCGAGCCGGGAGATGCCGTAATTCCAGAACACGACACCCAGCGCCGTCGGACCGATCCCGAGCCAGAGCAGCTCGACCAGCGTGTGGGGCGTGGGGATCTCGGTCGGCGGATCGGCATAGCCAACGAGGATTCCGACGAAGAAGATGAGCCAGAGCCCGACCGCGGCGGCACTCGCCGTCAGCAGCGTCACACGAAGCTGGCTCAGCCCCAGCGGCGCCAGCCAATGCTGCGCCTTGATCGAGTAGAGCGTCCAGAGGCAGAGCCCGAACAGGATGATGAGCTCGCCGCCGCGGAACCCGAGCGCCAGCACCTGGCCCGGCTTGAAGAGGGCGACGATGAGGCCACCGACGACCGCGAGCGCCATGCCGAGATAGACGGCGATGGTGAGCGGGCGATGGTCGAAGATCCGGGCCAGCAGGGCCGCCAGCACCGGGCTCACCGCCGAGATCGCGGTCGCGGTGATGGGATCGGAGTAATAGACGCCGAGCGTGAGACAGGTGGCCCAGCCGCCCATGCCGAAGGCGCCGAGCAGGAAGATATGGCCCCAGGGCAGAAAAGCGGGCCATCGCCGGCCACGCTCGCTGACGAGCACCGCGATCGCGAGCGAAGGCACCGCGATCAGATAGCGCGAGGCGGCGAGGAAGAAGGGGTCGACCGCGGCCAGCAGATTGGCCGTGGTCGGCACCATCGAGCCCCAGCAGAGCGATGTCACAAGGAGCCCCAGTCCCGCGAGCAGACGCTCGCGCGGGGTCGATTCAGCGGATGCGGTCATGGGCGGGAACCTAGCGCATTTCGGCAGGCGGATGCATCTGTTGCGGTGCCCCTTTCTCTTTCCTCTCCCCCTCCTCTTGGAGGGGGAGAGGTGCAGGTGAGGGGGAGGCCAAGCCAACGCGATGTCGAGAAGGGTTGCCCTTTCTTGCGGGCAAGTCCCTCACCCAGCTACGGGTAAGCGTCGGCTGCGCCGCCGCTAACCCTCCGCGTCCCTCTTCCCGCTGATGCGGGGCGAGGATTTTCGGGGGAAGGGACCGTGCACTCATCTTCCTGTGGCAGTACAATCGGCGGCGGAATTCATTCACGGGAGTCTCGGGGCATGGTGGGCGAGCGAGGGCAGGGGTTCGGGTTCGCGCCGTCGCAGGATGTGCCGATCCCCTATCTGCAGCGCATCCGCGACTATTATCAGGCGCTGGGATATGGCGCGCCCTATCAATGGGCGCACTATGCCGAGGTGCCGTTCCAGCCGCTGCTGAAGCCACTGACCCAATGCCGGGTCGCGATCGTCACCACGGCGGCGCCGTTCCAGCCGGGCAAGGGCGATCAGCGCGCGGGCGCGCCCTATAACGCGGCGGCGAAATTCTACTCGGTCTATTCCGGCGATACGGCGCGCGATCCCGATCTACGGATCTCGCATGTGGCGATCGACCGCCTGCACACGACCGGCGAGGACATGGCGACCTATTTTCCGCTGGCGCAATTGCGCCGTGCCGTGGCCGCGGGCGATGTCGGCGCGCTGGCGCCGCGTTTCCATGGTGCGCCCACCAACCGCAGCCATCGCACCACGCTCGAGGCGGATTGCCCCGAGCTCGTCAGGCGCTGCCGGGCCGACGGCGTCGATGCTGCGATCCTGGTGCCGAACTGCCCGGTCTGCCATCAGAGCCTCAGCCTCGCGGCGCGGGCGCTGGAGGAGAGCGGCATCGTCACGGTGCTGATGGGCTGCGCCAAGGACATCGTCGAATATATCGGCGTGCCGCGCTTCCTCTTCTCCGACTTTCCGCTCGGCAACGCCGCCGGCCGGCCGAACGACCCGGACTCGCAAGCCTTCACGCTCGATCTGGCGCTGTCATTGCTCGAACAGGCGCCGGCGCCGCGGACGACCGTGCAGTCGCCGCTGCGCTGGAGCGAGGATCCCGACTGGAAGCTCGATTACTGCAACATCGAGCGCCTGACGCCCGAGGAGATCGAGCGCCGTCGCGCCGAGTTCAACCAAGGCAAGGCGCAGGCCAAGGCGCTGCGCGACGAGGCGGGAGTGGCGAGTAGCTCAGAAGCAACGACTGCAATGTCATCCCTTCTCCCTTGAGAGGGAAGGATAGGGCGCGGAGACGCCTGCCCGCCGCCAGCGGACGAAGCGGTTGTAGCAAGTCGTAGGAGGCCCATAGCTCTCGGGTAGATCGCGCCAAGGTGCGCCCGACCGCGGGCCCCAGAAGATGCCGTTAAGGATGCGCCGGTCATCCACACAGGGCAGGCCGCGTGGTTTGTTCGGGAGCATCGGCTTGAGTACTCCCCACTCACGGCCGCTGAGCTAAAAACGCATGAATCGACGCCTCGGTTTCGGAGCTTGAATCACGTTTATCCCTTTACCATCAACACAAACACCGGACTTCTGGACATCCACACTAACCGGACATGATACGGATTCGGATTGACCGCCGCTTATGACCCATTCCGGAAGTCGGGGCCGATAGACTCCCCAATCTGGCGCGCATAGAGTTGAGCCACCGCACCTTCTAAGAGCAGGTGCCCGGCATGACCGTAGAACCGCCCAAGCGCCGTCTTGCTGCGATCCTGGCCGCTGACGTGGTCGGCTACAGCCGGCTTATGGAGCGCGACGAAGACGGCACGCTCGCTGCGCTCAAGGCCCGGCGGACGGATGTGCTGAAGCCCTTGGTTGCCAAGCATCAGGGCCGGATGTTCAAGGCCACTGGCGATGGCGTGCTGGTTGAATTCGCCAGTGCGGTCAATGCCGTTCAGTGCGCGGTCGAGCTGCAGCAAGGCATGGCTGCGGCGAACGGCGAACTGCCTGACGAGCAGCGAATTGTGTTGCGTATCGGCATTAATCTCGGCGACGTGATGGTCGAGGGTGGCGATCTCTATGGCGACGGGGTCAATGTGGCGGCTCGCCTTGAGGCACTGGCTGAGCCGGCAAGCATCTGGCTTTCCGAGACCGTTTTCAGTCACGTTCGAACCAAGGTGGCCCTCCAGTTCGAGAATCTCGGTGAGCGAAGCCTGAAGAACATCACCGAACCCGTTCGGGTGTACCGGGTTGCGTCCGGCAGCAACGACGCCTATCCAGCCGCTCGACCGCGAGCTGTGGCACCAACCCCCTCGATCGCCGTGCTTCCCTTCCAGAATCTGAGCGGCGATCCGGAGCAGGAGTATTTCGCCGACGGCGTAGTGGAGGAGATCATCACGGCGCTGTCACGCATGCGCTGGCTGTTCGTCATCGCCCGCAACTCCAGCTTCACCTACAAGCGGAAAGCCGTCGACGTTCGGCAAATCGGGCGTGAGCTCGGCGTCCGCTACGTGCTCGAAGGCAGCGTGCGCAAGGCCGCTGACCGCATCCGAATTTCCAGCCAGCTCGTTGATGCCGCGAGTGGCGCCCATCTCTGGACTGATCGCTTCGACGGCATGCTGCAAGACATCTTCGATCTTCAAGACCGGATCACCGCGAGTGTCGTTGGCGCCATCGAGCCGAAGCTCCGGCACGCTGAGATGGAGCGTGCCCGCGGAAAACCGACCGAAAGCATGGATGCCTACGACCTCTTCTTGCGTGCCCTTGCCCTTCATAACACCCGAAATTTGGAAAACGGCAGAGACGCTCTACGACTTCTCGATCGCGCGATCGCAATCGACCAGCACTATGCCTCTGCTTATGCGCTCGCGGCTTATTGCATTCACCGCCAGAGGCTTCATGGCTGGCTCTCCATGTCGGACCCCTTAGTAGCGGAGGGAGTGCGTATGGCCCGGCTGGCTGCCGAACGGGGGCAGGAGGACCCAGAAGCGCTTTGGATGTCTGGACTGGTACTTTCAAACATGCATGGCGATTCCGCATTCGGGCTACCATTGATCGAGAGATCGCTCGCGCTGAACCCGAATTCGGCTAATGCGTGGATGGCAAGCGGCAGCGTACGCGCATATCGCGGCGAGACCGATACCGCAATTGCCCATTTAGAGCGCTCCGCTCAGTTAAGTCCGCTCGACCCACTGGCCTACATCACATGGTGGGGCTTCAGTAACGCGCACTTCATGGTCGGACGCTACGAGGAAGCTTCGAGCTGGTGTGATAAAGCTCTGCATGAAGCACCGAATCATCCGCACGTGCTTCGTATGAAGATCGCATGTTGCGGATTGCTCGGGCATTTGGACGAAGGGCGGAAGTGGGTCGAGCGGCTTGTCGCTGTCAATCCAGATGCCAGCGTGTCCAACCTGCGAGCGTACTACCAAATAGTCGTGAAAAAGCCGGATTGCCTCACAGCCTTTGTGGAAGGATGGCGCAAGTCAGGGCTACCGGAGTGACGATCGATTGCCCGGAATCTAGCGCTCGCCGTTAGTCTGGTTCTGGCACATCCCGGAAGAGCTGACCGCCGCGTCTGACGGCCGTTTACGATTCAAGAGCGGAAACTGGAAAGCCGTCACACCGCCGCGTTTATGAGTTCACTCCCTAGGAAGGGGGATGACACGCACTCCGTTTCAGATCAGTGGGGCGCCCCTCTCCCTACCCCTCCCGCAAGGGAGGGGCGTGATTTCTGCACTACCTCTTCCCCCGCTTCAGATCCGCGGTCGCCGCGGCGAAGAGTTTGTCGAGGAGCCTATCGAGCTGGCGGCGTTCCTCGGCGCCGAGGGCGGCCACGAGATTGGCCTCATGCGCGCGGGCGACCGGAACGATCTGGCGATAGATGCGTTGCCCTGCTGCGGAGAGCTTCAGGATCGAGCGTCGGCGGTCGTTGGACGCGGTCGTCCGCGTCAGGCGACCGGCCTCCAGCATCCGGGCGACGGTGCGGCTGACGGCGACCTTGTCCATCTCGGTGAAGCTCGCGACCTCGGCTGCCGACAATCCCGGATGCTCGCCCAGGGCCGCCATGGTGCGCCATTCGGGGACCGTCATGTCGAACCGCTCGGCGTAATCCTGCGCGATCGCCGCGCTGACCCGGTTGGAAAGGACGGACAGGCGGTAGGGCAGGAAGCTTTCCAGTTTGAGGATCGGGCCCACCCCGCCCTGGCTGTTCTCGTCGGTCATGCGATTCCCCTGGGATTCCACCCTGTCCATAAAGGTTGAAATTAGTTTCAACTGAAACTATCATGGATTCAAGCATCCTGACAGAAAGCCCCGATTCCCGTCCCGGACCGTGACGGGCGAGGGCAAGCCAACCGGGAGATCCGCCTTGGCCGAGCTTCACGACAATCCGATGGGCACCGACGGCTTCGAGTTCGTCGAATATGCGGCGCCGGAGCCGGCGAAGCTCCGCGCCCTGTTCGAGCAGATGGGCTTCAAGCGGGTCGCGCGCCATCGCAGCAAGGACGTCACCCTGCATCGCCAGGGCGACGTCAACTTCATCATCAATGCCGAGGCCGACAGCTTCGCCCAGGGCTTTGCGCGTGCCCACGGACCTTGCGTCTGCGCCATGGCTTTCCGGGTGAAGGACGCAGGCGCCGCCCTCAAGCGCGCGGTCTCGCTCGGCGCCACGCCGGTCGTTTCGAGCGCGGGTCCCATGGAGCTCAACATTCCCGGGATCGAGGGCATCGGCGGCAGCCATATCTATCTGGTCGACCGCTATGGCGACCGCACCATCTATGACGTGGATTTCAATCCGACGGCGCCCACACCGCCGGGCCCCGATGCGGGGCTCGTCTATATCGATCATCTGACCCACAATGTGCATCGCGGCCATATGGACAAATGGGCCGGCTTCTATGAGCGGCTCTTCAATTTCCGCGAGATCCGCTATTTCGACATCGAGGGCAAGCTGACCGGCCTCGTCAGCCGCGCCATGACCAGCCCCTGCGGCAAGATCCGCATCCCGATCAACGAATCGCGCGACGACAAATCCCAGATCGAGGAATATCTCCACGACTATAAGGGCGAAGGTATCCAGCATATCGCGCTCGGCAGCGGCGATATCCAGAAGACGGTCGACCGGCTCATCGCCAATGGCGTGGCGCTCCAGGACACGCCCGACACCTATTACGAGGCGCTCGACAAGCGCGTTCCCGGCCATGGCGAGGATGTCGAGGCTTTGAAGCGCCGGCGGATTCTCATCGATGGTGCGCCGACGGAAGGCCAGGGCCTGCTGCTGCAGATCTTCACCAAGACGGTGATCGGCCCGATCTTCTTCGAGATCATCCAGCGCAAGGGCAATGAGGGCTTCGGCGAAGGCAATTTCCGCGCCCTCTTCGAATCGATCGAGCTCGACCAGATCCGCCGCGGCGTGCTCAGGGCCTGAAGGAGGCCCGGCCGATGACCCAGTCCGCAATGACCCAGGCAGCGATGAAGCTCTATGGTTATTTTCGCTCCTCGGCCGCCTACCGGGTGCGCATCGCGCTGGCGTTGAAGGGCCTGGCCCATGGAGACCGGCCGATCAATCTGCGCCTCGGCGATCAATGGACCCCGGAATATCAGGAGATCAACCCTCAGGCGCTGGTGCCGACCCTCGTGACCGAAGGCCAGATCCTGACGCAATCGCTCGCCATCGTCGAATATCTCGAGGAGACCTATCCAGAGCCGGCGCTGCTGCCGAAGGCGCCGCTCGAGCGCGCGCGGGTGCGTGCCTTGGCACTCATGATCGCCTGCGACATCCATCCGATCAACAATCTGCGCGTGACGCATTATCTGGCCGATCCGCTCGACCAGGACGAAGTCGTGTGCCAGCGCTGGTCGCAGCATTGGACCCGGTTGGGTTTCGCCGCGATCGAGGAGGAGCTGTCCTCGAGCCCCTGGACCGGGCGGTTCTGCCATGGCGACCATCCGGGGCTCGCCGATCTCTGCCTCGTGCCGCAGGTCTATAACGCGCGCCGCGTGGCGCTGCCGCTCGATCCCTATCCCACGATCCTGCGCATCGATGCGACAGCCCGCGAGCATCCGGCCTTCCAGGCCGCACGGCCGGAGGCGCAGCCCGACACGCCGCCCGAATTGAGGAACTGAACATGCTCGAGGTCCCGCACCGGCCCGACTTCACCATCGACCAGAGCTGGAACGCCTATACGGCGCAAGAACATGGCGTCTGGCGGGCGCTCTATCGCCAGCAGGCGAAGCTTCTTGTCGGCCGCGCGGCGCCCGAATTCCTCGCGGGCATGGCGGCGCTGCCGCTGGGCGAAGAGAAGATCCCCGATGTCGACCGGTTGAACGAGAAGCTGATGAAGCTCACGGGCTGGCAGGTGGTCTGCGTGCCGGGCCTGGTGCCCGACGGGATCTTCTTCGAGCATCTCGCGAACCGCCGTTTCCCGGCGGGACAGTTCATCCGGAAGGCCGATCAGCTCGATTACATCGAGGAACCGGACATCTTCCATGACGTGTTCGGTCATGTGCCGATGCTGGCGCACCCGATCTTCGCCGACTATATGCAGGCCTTCGGCGCCGGCGGCTTGCGCGCTATGGGCTTCGGCATGCTCACACAGCTGGGCCGGCTCTATTGGGCCACGGTCGAGTTCGGCCTGATCCGCGGTGCCGAGGGCTTGCGCATCTATGGCTCGGGAATCGTGTCCTCGAAGGGCGAGAGCCTCTATGCGCTCGAATCCGATTCCCCCAACCGGATCCATTTCGATCTCGAGCGCGCCATGCGCACCGACTACCGGATCGACGATTTCCAGCAGACCTATATGGTCATCGACAGCTTCCAGGAGCTGTTCGACGCCACCCAGCAGGACTTCGCGCCGATCTATGCGCGGATGAAAGGGGTGCCGGACATCCTGCCCGGGGCCCTGCTGCCGACCGACAAGGTCCACCACCGCGGCACGCAAGCCTATGCGCGCAGTAAAGCGGCGAAGGCGGGATAGGGTCTGCGACTTCTCACGCCGCGGCGAAGGCCTTGATCGGTCCGATCGCGGCGCGCTCGAGGCTTGCTTCGGCGAACAGCCATTCCCGGAAGGCGGCGACCTTGGGCTGGTCGGCGATGCTTTCAAGATGGGCGACGAAATAGCCGCCATTGACAGTCAACCGCTGATTGAAGAGCGGAACAAGCTGACCCGAGGCCAGATCGTCGGCGATCAGGCTTGAGCGCGCCAAGGCGACACCTTGGCCGGCGATCGCGGCATTGATCGCCAATCCGATCGAATCAAACCTGATGCTTTGCGCATCGATCAGGCTCTGCACGCCCGCAGCGACGAACCATGAGTTCCAGTCGATGCCTTGTTCGGCAAGCGCCTGATCGTCATGCAACAGAACCGTGCCGGCGAGGGCTTCGGGGCTCGCCAGGTCGTTCTGCTTGACATATTTCGGGCTGCAAACGGGGAAGACTTCGTCGCCCAGAAGACGCTCGGCGACCACGCCCGGATAGCGGAAGCGCTCCTCGGGGCCATAGGCGACGACGACATCGACCTCGGTGCTGGCTAGGTCCGGAAAGTCGGTCGTGGTCGAGATCCGGAGTTCGATGCCGGTAAAGTCGTTGCGAAAGCGCTGCAGCCGCGGAACCAGCCATTTCATCGCGAAGGACGGGCAGACGGCCAGCGACAGAACGCCCCCACTGGTGTGCTGGCGCATCTTCTCTATCGCGAGAGCGAGGAGGTCGAATGCACCTTCCAGTGTCGGCAGCGAGGCCTCGGCCGCCCCCGTCAGTTTCAGGCTGTTGCCGGAACGCCCGAACAGCGGCACGCCGAGGAGAACTTCCAGCGCCTTCACTTGGTGATGAATGGCGGCCGGGGTGACGGAGAGCTCCTCCGCGGCCTTTGACAGGCTCCGGTGACGGGCTGCTGCTTCGAATGCCCGCAATGCATTCAGAGGAAGAGTTCTTCTGCACATGACTGATTTAGCCCAGCTAAAGGTTGCCTCGGACGGAAACTAATTTGCGCCCCGGGAGGGGCCTCCTCTACTGAAGGATAAGAGAAGGGCAGCGCGATGACTAACGCAATAGGCAGCTTTCGCCGCATTGGTTCACCGCCGGGCGCCAGGCCGGTTCTGGCCGATACCGGTTGGCGGCCGACCCGTATACCGAAGTCGCAAGGCATGACGCCGCAGAGTCGCGATTACTACAAGGATCAGAGCGGAAAGGTCAGGTCAGGTGTCTGGGCTTGCAATGCCGGGACCATCGAGATCCAGGACAACCCAGCGGAGGAGGTGTGTTTCGTCGTCAGCGGAACCGTCCGGATCACCGATTGCACCGGTCGGAGCGAGACTTTCGGAACGGGAGAATGCCTGGCACTGCCGCGCGGCTTCAGCGGTCTTTGGGCGCAATCGGATGATTTCGCCATCGTCTATGTGGCCGTGGAGGGTGCGTGACAAAACCGGAGGCGTCGCGGCTTGCCCGCGTCGAGATTGAAAAACACTGTTCAACGATATCGATCATTCTGGGGAGGCAACCATGAAGACCAAACGGATCCATCGGACAGCCATCGCGGCCATCGCCGCAGCCGCTGTCATCTCGCTCCTGACCCTGCCGGTACAGGCGGGCACGCCGGCGCCGGAGCGCATCGCCAAGAACGGCAAGATCGTGTTCTGCACGGATGTCTCCTTTCCGCCCTTCGAGTATTTCGATCCGCAGACCAATGAACCGGCAGGATTCGATATCGATATCGGAAAGGCGCTGGCCGCCGAGATGGGCATCAAGTCCGAGCACAAGAACATCGCGTTCGACGGCCTCATTCCGGCGCTGCAGGCGGGGCAGTGCGATGCGATCCTGTCGGGCCTGTTCGACAAGCCGGCGCGCCGCGAAGTCCTGGATTTCGTGAATTATGCCTATGTGGGCAACGCCGTCATCGTCAAGGCGGACAGCCCGCTCAAGTTCGATGCACTGACCGATATATCCGGCAAGGCGGTGGCGGTGGAATCCGGTTCCACGCTGGAACAGGATCTGGTCGATGCGAACACCAAGCTGGCGGCTTCGGGCAAGGCGCCGATCAAGATCGTAGCCCTGCCCAAGGCCAGCGACGCGTTCCAGCAGCTCACGACCGGTTTGGTCGATATCTACTACGGTTCGACCGTCCAGGAGGCCTATTTCAACAGCCAGAATGCCGGTCAGGTCAAACTGGCGAGCCCGCAGACCAGCGCCTTCTATACCGGCGTCGGCACGTTGAAGAAGGATTCCGACCTGCATGCCGCCCTCGCGGCAGCCTTCAAGGCGATCCAGGCCAGTGGCGAATACGACAAGATCGTGAAAGCATGGAAGTTCGACGCGATGGCCTACAAGCCGTGAGCCGAAGAGGAACTCCATGCTGCATATCGGTGGGATCAATTTCGATCTGGACTTCTTTCTGCGCTATCTGCTGACCCCGCCGAAGTCGATCTGGGAAGGCCTCTGGGTGACGATCGAGGTATCGCTGCTGGCGCAGATCGCCGGGGTGATGCTGGGACTCCTGGTAGGCCTCGCCCGATTGTCGAAGATCACCGTCATCAGGCTGGGGGCCGCGCTCTATTCCTGGGCGTGGCGCGGTACCCCCGTCCTGGTGCAGCTCCTGATCGTCTATACGGGCGTGGCCGCGGCCGGAATCTACCGCTACCCCGACCTTGTCATCGGTCCCCTGGTCGTTCCCGGCGCCCTGCAGGCAGCCTTGATCACGCTGACGCTGAACGAGGCCGCCTATATGGGCGAGATCTTTCGCGCCGCGATCCAGGCGATCGACCGCGGCCAGACCGACGCCGCCCGCGCGATCGGCATGCGACCCTGGGGGGCGTTGCGCTGGGTCATCCTGCCCCAGGCCGCGCGGATCATCCTTCCGCCTCTCGGCAATGAATTTACGCTGATGATCAAGGGGACCTCCCTGCTGAGCGTGATCGGGGTGCGAGAGCTGTTCGGGACGGTTCAGAACATCAACTCGGCGACCTTTCGCACCTTCGAGCTTTTCCTGATCGCAGCGATCTGGTATCTGGCGCTGACAACCGTGCTGAGCATCGGCCAGCGATTCCTCGAGATCCGACTGAGCCGCCATGAACGAACCGCGGCGACGGTTCCTGCCAACCGATCGCTTCTGTCGCGGCGGGTCTGATCATGACAACCGTTGCCGCTGGAAAAGAAACGAACCTTGCGCCCGCGGCAGGACCCACGCTGGTGCAACTGATCGATGTGTACAAATCTTTCGGCACTCTCCCGATCCTCAAGGGAGTGTCGCTGGAGGTGTCGCGCGGCGAGGTAGTCGTCCTGGTCGGCCCTTCCGGTTCCGGCAAGACCACGCTGGTGCGCTGTATCAATCGCCTGGAAACGATCGATCGCGGCCGGATCTATGTCGACGGCGAGTTGATCGGCTATCAGGAGCGCGGTAGGCGGCTGATCGTCGAAGGCGAACGTCAGGTGGCCCGTCATCGCGAGCATATCGGCATGGTGTTCCAGCGCTTCAATCTGTTTCCGCATTTGACGGCGCTAGAGAATGTCATGATCGGCCCCTTGCGAGTTCAACGCCGGCCGGCGAAGGAGATCCGGACAGAGGCGGCGGCGTTGCTGGCGAAAGTGGGGCTTTCCGACAAATTCGGCTCCTACCCCGCCCATCTGTCGGGCGGGCAGCAGCAACGCGTGGCCATCGCACGGGCGCTCGCGATGAAGCCCGCCGTCATGCTGTTCGACGAGCCGACCAGTGCGCTCGATCCCGAAACGGTGGACGAGGTGCTCGAGGTCATGCGAGCCCTGGCGCAGGGCGGCATGACGATGATCGTGGTCACGCATGAGATGCGGTTTGCGCGCGAGGTCGCCGACCGCGTTGTCATGATGGATCAGGGCCTGATCGTTGAAATGGCGCCGGCACAGGACTTCTTCGTCGCCCCGAAGAGCGAACGAACCCGAGCCTTCCTGGCGTCGATTCTATGACCGGCCCGGTTGTTCCCACAGATCGCGGCTGGCCCTGGCTTGGCGATTATGAGCGCCATCCGCGGCTCTATGCGGCGCGCCCCGTGATCGCCGAAAGGGCGATGATCTCCACGCCGCACCACCTGGCGACGGCGATTGGCATGGAGGTCCTGCGATCCGGCGGCAATGCCGTCGATGCCGCGGTCGCCGCGAGCGCTGGCTTGATGGCGACCGTGCCGATGCAATGTTCGCCGGGAGGCGACGCGATCTGGATCATCCGCAGGCCGGACGGCGAGGTGGCCGTGTTGGATGCGTCGGGCCGCTCCCCGATGGCAGCCGACGCGGAGGCGCTTCGCGGGCGCGGATTGACGAGCATCCCGGCCCGTTCGGCCGAAGCCGTGACGGTGCCGGGTGCCATCGATGGCTGGGTCCGGGCGCTGGAACGCGACGGCACCCGAGGTCTCGAAGAGTTGTTGGAGCCCGCGGCTCGCTTGGCGGAGCGCGGCTTCTTCGTCAGCCGTCACCTCCATGCGAGTTTCCGTGCCGCCTGGGCGGCGCTGGAGGCACGGCGGGCAACGGGACTCTGGTCGTCCGGCGGCGCTGTGCCGGCGATCTATGATCGCCTGCAGCAGCCGCATCTGGCGCAAGCATTGCGCCAGATCGGACGCAGTGAAGGCCGGGAGTTTTACGAGGGAAGCCTGGCAAGGGATATCGTCGCGGCGGCGCGCGACGCCGGCAGCCCGCTGTCGCAGGACGATCTGGCGCGGCACCGTGCCGAATGGCTGCGTCCGCTCAAATCACGATGGGGCGGGTTGACGCTCTATACGAGCCCGCCATCGACCCAGGGCGTGGCCTTGCTCGAAGCGCTGGGCCTCTTCCAGTTCCTGGCGCGCACCTGTGATCCGGACAGCGAGCAGGTGACCCACCTCATGATCGAGGCGCTGGCGGCGGCGCTGGAAGATCGCGATCGCTTTGTGGGTGATCGCAGCCGGATGTCGATCGGCGCCGAATCCCTCTATGGCGATGTTCATCTCGATCTGATCGTCGCGACCATCGATCCAGCCCGGGCCGGCGCGCGAACAGGCGATGGCGGGCCGACCAAGGGCCGTGGAGATACGGCTCATCTGGCCGTGGTCGACAGCAATGGTCTCGCTGTCTCGCTGATCCAGAGTGTCTTCTTCGATTTCGGGACCGGCATTCCGGTGCCGTCAGGCGGCTTCACCCTGCAAAATCGTGGGGCCGCCTTCCGCCTCCAGCCCGGGCATGTCGGCGAACTCGGACCCGGCTTGCACCCGCCTCACACCCTGACCCCGACGATCGCCTGCGAGAGCGGCCGCCTGAGATATGTCCTGGGCTGTATGGGCGGGGACGGGCAGGTGCAGACGCAACTCCAGCTCCTGTATGGCATGGCCCAGCAGGGGCTGGATCCGCAGCAGGCGGTATCGCGCCCACGCTGGTATCTGGATCGATCGACGCCATCAGTCTCCCAACTGCTGACCGAGGAGGGCGTCGATGGTGCCCTGATCGACGGGCTACGCCGGCGGGGGCACGACGTCTCGGTGCTGGGGCCGGCGGAGGAGATCATGGGGCATGCCCAGGTTATCGCGGTCGAGCCAGTGGGCGCCCTGGTTGGCGCCTCCGATCCGCGCTCGGACGGCCAGGTCGCCGGCTGGTGACGGCGTCCGTTCCTTCTTCAGAGTCGATTTCACGGAGGACTGCGTGAACATCTCGTCCATCATTCCGATCGGCGCGGAAGGGCGTTCGGCCTTCGTGCCGCCACTCGACAGCTATCAGATTCTCTCGGTCTCGTGGACCGAGCAGGAATTCCACTCGCTCAGAACGAGATCGAGTCAGGTGACGGTCGGTTATTGGACCGGCGAGCCCGGCCGCGTCCGGATCGAACCCTGGCCCTACACCGAAGTCTGCGTGATCAAGGCGGGGCGGGTGGCGGTCGTCGACAGCGATGGCCGGCAGTGCGAGTTCGGACCCGGCGACAGTTTCATCATACCCAAAGGCTTCGTCGGCGATTGGGTCACGCTCGAGACGGCGGCGAAGGTTTTTATCGCCGTCGAGTGAGAGTTCGGTCGCGTCTAAAGCCCGATGCGCTTGCTCATATGGGTGATGAAGCCGCCCTTGAACGGCTCCTCGCGCTCGACTGTGTAGCTCTGGGCCAGATAGAAGCGGATGTTCTCGGCGAAGAGCTTGTTGGTGTAGAGCCGCATCTCGACGATGTTCGAGGATTCCGCAGCTTCCGTCTCGGCATGGGCCAGCATTCGCTTGCCATAGCCGCGTCCCTGGAAATCCGGATGCACAGCGAGGTTCTCGATCAGCCAGGCATCGCCCTGGTCGACGGTCTCGACCAGCGCGGCAAGCCGGTCGCCGGCGAAGAGCAGATCGAACCGATGGTCGCGGACGGCGCGGTCGTAATCCACCGTCATCGGCAACGGCTCGCGCCCGATCACCGGAATCCATTTCGCATAAGCGGCGCGCGTCAGGTCGCGGATGGCGGCCGCGTCGGCGGGCGTCGCGAGGCGGAGGATTTCAGATGAAGATTGTCGTGAGCTACTCACGTGGCACCCCTCCCCCTACCCCCTCCCGCAGGGGGAGGTGGCGAACTCACTTTCATATCTCGCTTTGCTTTGGTGACGAGATCGACGAGCAAGGGCATCGAGAAACATTCACGCCCCCTCCCCTTGCGGGAGGGGGTAGGGGG
>NZ_JBOHKS010000236.1:0-13081 GCF_050729195.1 Hypericibacter sp. | reverse complement strand
CGCAGGCGGACATGCGCGACGAACCGAAGCCGTTGCGATCGAAGACCGCGCGATGGGCCTCATCGATCTCGCCGATCGGCCGGCCGGGACGTGCCGCTTCGGTCATGGCGAGCAGGGCCTCCCGCGTCACCTCGAACATCTTGCGCTGCTTGTCGTTGTGCGAACCGATGGCGATCGTACGCATGAGGCAGACGCAGTAATGGCGGTAGCTGGCGGCGAACTCCAGCGTCATCTGGTCGACGGGATCGAGGTTGCGATACTCGGTCGTCGCCCGCACCAGGAGCGCCCGGTCGCCCGACCCGATGACCGGCCCCGAGGGTGACGGGTCGCAGCCGCCCCGCAGCAGCACATGAGCGCCGGCGGCGGCAACATTGCCTTCGAAGGCACCAGGGCCCGATGCGTCGATCATGGCGCTCAGCGCATCGTCCGCCAACCGCCCGGCCCGGCGCACATAAGCGAGCTCGGCGGGCGACTTGACGACTCGCAACTGCTGGATGGCGGAGGAACCGTCGATGAGTCGGCACCAGGGTTCGAGCCTGCGCCGCACCAATTCATAGTTCGAGGCGCGAAGCCCGAAGCTGTTCATCTCGATGCCGATGCGCGCGCCCTGCAACCCCAGCTCCTGGAGGATGGCCTGGAGTTCCCGCGAAGGGTCGGCATCCACCGCGTCGAACCACAGGCGAACATCGTCGATGATGGAGGTGCGTTGCGCCTGTAGCAGATCGGGACGGCGCGTCAACAGGACGATGGGCCGCTCATCCGCGGTCAGAACCGCGCACTGGAAGAAGACGAAACCGGTGGTATCGAAACCGGTGAGATAATAGAGGCTCTCCTGGGCGAATATCAGCAACGCATCGAGACCTCGCGTCTTGAGCGCCTGGCGCGCGCGCGAGATGCGTTGTTCATACTCCTGTCGTTCGAATTGCAAGCTCATGATGCTTCTCCGGTGTCGGACGTCAGGCAAGAGCCGAAAGCTCGGCGATCTCGTCACCCGAATAGACGGGCATATAGGGACGGCGCAGCGCCGCCAGCCAGGCTCTCGTCATGGGGCAGCGAGAGATCTCGACGACCTCGCCGAAAAGATTGACGATACGGCCGATCTCGTCGCCCTGAACCAGCGTCTGACCGGGCGCTGCGGTCGGATGGAATACACCTCCGCGCGTCGAACGGAGGATGAGGAGATCGCCGCCTTGCTTCGACGGCACCGCCCTGTCATCGGCGGGAAGCATTTCGAGGAGCGCAGCAGCGCCTCGGATCGCGCGCGCATGATTCTCGATGTCCTCCGGCGTCACCCGTGCACCGCCGCCGCTTTCCACCAGCACGGCCGGCTTGCCCCTTGCGGCAAAACTCAGGAAGGCCGCGCCGATCAAACTGTTCACGGGCACGTTGCAGAGGAAGGGCGCACCAACACTCTTCGCCAATGCGGCCGATCGGGATCCCAGCACCGATCCGTCATCATGGTAGAAAACGTGATGGGCGCAGATCAGGTGATCGCCTCCCGAATGAAGATCGAGGGCGGCATCCGCGATCTCCACCGCGATGCTGAAACTACGATGGGCCATGAGCTCGGAGAGGGCGCCCTCGGAATGTCCAGGATAGGCCCGATTGAGGTTGGCGCCGTCCTGGGGCGTGAAGCGGCGATTATCGCGGAACGCCAGGGGATTGGCGGTGAGCAGGCACACCACGGTACCGCGCAGGGTGTCGAGGCGCAGTTTCGCCAGGAAAGCCTGGATGCCGAGAGGGCCGGCAATCTCCGGGCCATGAACGCAACCCTGAACCCAAAGGACAGGCCCCTTTGCCGCTCCTTGCGCAACGATGACCGGAGAGGTGATCGCCGACCCATCCGGATATTCTCCGAGGGTGATGGTCCCCTTGCTGATCGTCGAGGATGCAGCTTCTGCTGTACCTATTCTCACGAAATCTCCTTCAATCGACATGCACGCGGATGATCATGACCGCCATCGCGTAATGACGGGCGTCTTGCGAGGGCCTCAGAAGCTTCTGGTCGCGCGCCTGGCCTCGCGGGCTGGCTGAGTCAGGAAGATGATCAGAAGTCCCAGCCCGGCGAGCAGCAGGCCGATCAGCATGACCACCACCGCCGCGGCGGGAACGACGGGCGTGACCTCGAGAATCGCCGCTTGCCAAAACGCCTTGGGTAAAGTGCGCGTGTGAACGCCCGAGAGGAAGAGAGCCACCACGATCTCATCGAACGAGGTCTGAAAGGCGACGAGCCCGCTGACCACGAGGCTGCGGCTGAGGAGCGGCAAAGTGACCCGCCGAAGCCGAGCCCACCAATCCGCGCCCAAGGACCGTGCCGCGCGTTCGACGCCGATGCCGATTTCGCGCAGCCCCGTATTGCAGATGACAACCACAAAGGGAAGAGCCAGGACCGCATGGGCAAGCGCCAAGCCGAAGATCGTGTCATCCATGCCCAGGGCCGACGCGCTCGCATAGGCGCTCAAGGCATAGACCATCGGGGGGATGAGGCTGGGTGCGAGGAACAGGATCATGGCCAGGCGCGCCCGCCGGGCCCCCGCTTCGCGCAAACCAAGGGCGGCCATCAATCCAACCAGCAGGGCGATGGCGGCCGCAAGGCTTGCCACAAGAAGGGAGTGACCGCCGGCCGATACCCATTTGGGATCCTCGATCAGGGCGTGATACCAGCGCAGCGAGATCCCTTTCGGCGGGAACTGCAGATAAGTCCCCGAGCCGAGCGACATGGGGATGAGGGTGATCAGCGGCAGGAAAAGAAAGATCAGCACCGCCGCAAGAAAGACGTTCCAGCTGATCCGGGAATCGAGGATCGGAAGAATCGGGGAAAGCCGCCGGAGAATCTTCGTCGCGAGGGGCCCCAGGAATTTGGCTTCCTGATGCCGGGAGCCGCCCTGTGGCTCGGGCGAACGCCCCGCCGCCGTTACCCGGAAGAACAGCCACAGGACCAGGAGGGAGGCTGCCAGCAGGAAGATAGACAGAGCCGCGGCAAGAGAGAAATCGCCGAATATGTTCACCTGCTGCTCGATCAGCATGGAGAAGGTCCGGTCCTGCGGAGCTCCCAGGAGCGCCGGCGTCACGAACAGGCCGAGCGAGACAATGAAGGTCAGGAGCGAGCCCGCCACGACACCAGGAATCGAGAGCGGCAGGAAAATGCGAACGAACGCCTGTGTCGGCCGCGCGCCCAGGGTTCGCGCCGCGCGAAGATTGGCAAGGTCGATCTCCGACATCTGGGCGTAGAGAGTGAGAATCATCAGCGGCAGCATGATGTACATGCTGCTGACGAGCGTGGCGCCCGTCGTATGAAGAAGCCGGACGGGCCGGTCGACGAGGTGGAGTGCCACCAGGATGCTGTTGACCAGCCCTTGTCGGTCGAGAACGGAGATCCAGGCATAGCTGCGCGCCAGGAGACTGGTCCACATCGGAATCGTCGCGCAAACCATGATGAAGATGCGCAAGCGGCGGCCGGCGATCCGTGCCCGATAGGCCACCGGATATCCGACCAGCAAGGTGAAGAGCGTCACGAGGGCTGCGAGCTCGAAGGTATTCGCAAGCACATCCCAGTACAGGGTTTGGCTCGTGACCTTCAGATAACTGTCCCAGCCGCCGGCAAACCAGACGAGGCCGAGTATCGGCAGCACGAAGCAGATCAGGACAAAGGCAACGGGCAGACCGAGAATCAGCCTGCCCCTGAAGCCCCGCGATCCCCCTGGCGTCAGAACAGCCGTGTTTTCGACCACTGCCAGCTCACTCGAACAGCTTCGCCCGCGACGCGCGTCCGCCCGACGTCGTCCGTGATCTGCCTGACACGGAACATATCGCCGGATTTCAGGACGACGACATACTCCGTGACCTCGCCCATGAAGAGAATGTCCTTGAGATGACCATCCACGCCTTCGGCCTGCAGCGGCGCGAGGGCGGCATGATGAGGACGGACGGCGACGACCCGTGGTTCTCCGACAGCCTCAATGCTCGAGGCCGGAATGTCGCCACCATAGCCCTGGATCGAAACCCGGCACGCCGACCCGCGACGCTCGACATGGCTCACCGGCAAAAAATTACAGTCGCCAATGAACCCCGCCACGAAGCGGTTCTTCGGCGCGCCGAAAATCTCATGTGGCGTTCCCAACTGGACGATCCGCCCCTGCTCCATGACCGCGATCCGGTCCGCCATGGCGAGGGCTTCCTGTTGGTCATGCGTCACATAGACGATCGTCGTTCCGACTTCGCGATGCAGCGCGCGGAACTCATGTTGCATGGCGTGCCGACGGTCCTTGTCCAAGGCCCCCAGGGGCTCGTCGAGCAACAGCACGGAAGGCTCGAACACCAGAGCGCGCGCCAGGGCCACGCGCTGCTGCTGGCCGCCCGACAGCTCGTTCGGATAGCGCGCACCCAGCTCGCCCAGACCGACCGTCTCCAGGGCTCGGGCGACGTCCGCGGCGATCCGGCCTGGGGCGACGCCGCGCATTTCGAGCGGAAAGGCGACATTGCCGGCGACGGTCAAATGCGGGAACAGAGCATACCCTTGGAAAACGACTCCGATGCCGCGCTGCTCCGGCGGTACCTTGATCAGCGATCGCCCACCCATCCGGATATCGCCGCTCGACGGTGCCGTAAATCCGGCAATCGACATCAACACGGTCGTCTTGCCGGAGCCAGAAGGTCCCAACAGCGCCAGGAACTCGCCCGGCCGAATCGCCAAGGAGACATCCTCGACCGCAGCGACGTCCCTGTAACGAACGCAAAGCCGGTCAATCGAAAGATCGGCGGCGCGCGCCCTCTTCAACCCGCCGCGGCCGCTTCCCGTTTCGCGAGCAGGCGGCACGGTCGATCCTGCGCCACCGGCAGCGGTCACTGAAATCCACCAGAAACGGGCACGGCCGCACCGGTGACGTAACTCGCCTCGTCGCTCAGCAGAAAATGAATGACCGCAGCGACCTCTGCCGGGCGGGCCGCGCGCCGCAACGGAATCGTCTGAACCGCCTGCCGGATATCTTCTTCCGTGAGGAAGGCGCGGCCCATCGGGTTATCCACGAACCCCGGGCAAACCGCATTGATGCGGATGCCCTGCGCGCCCAATTCATCGACGAGGTGTCGGACGAGACCGTTCAGCGCCCATTTGCTCGCCGTATAATGGGGGCCGCCCACGGGGCTGTGGTCCAACGCCGCCGTCGAGGACACGATGACGATGCTGCCAGCGGCTCGGAGCTTGTCCCGGGCCGCATGCAGAATCGTATAGACGCTGTTGAGATTGGTATCGAGAAGCTCACGCCATTCGGCCGGCCCGACGCGGCCGAAGGGTCCCGGACGTAAGGCACCGTGAGCGATGACGATGCCATCGAGGGGCGCTTCCACGCCCGAGACCGCATCGGCGAGAGCCTGGTGGTCCGAGAAATCGACCCGCAGGTCGCCCCGCTTCGCGATCGGCGCATGGGCGAGCAATATCAGATTGTCCCCATTGGCACGCAGACGCTCCTCCACTGCCAGGCCGATGCTGCCATCGACGCCCGTCAGCAGGATGCGACGCTGTCCCCGGGAAGGGGACAGCGCCTTTTCATTGCGTCCAGGGGAAGCCATGGACGATCCGGTCATGGCGTCACAAGCCCAAGAGCCGTGGCTGGTCGAAGCCGTTCGATCGAATACCGATCATTGGCCGAACCACTTGTTCCACACATCGATCGAGACCTTCTGCCAAGTATCGCCGTTGCCGGAATCCTCGCCATAGAATTCGCCCGTGGTCGGGATCTGGCGATGAAGATTCTCGGGCGCGCTCGGCAGGCTCTTTGCATACTCAGGATCGAGATATTGCAGCGCGTCCGTATTGGGCATGCTGTACTGGATCTGCTTCATGAACTCGGCCGATGGCTTCGCTTGCGATGCGAAGGCCAGGAGCTTCATAGCGACGTCCTTGTTCGGTGCGCCTTTGGGAACCACGAAATAGTCGACATAGAGAAGCGCCTGGCCATATTCGAAATCGACCGGAGCGCCTTGGGACTTCGACTGGAGCACGCGGCCGTTGGGCATCAGGCCGTAATCGACGTCACCGCTGACCAGGGCCTGGACGCCGGGCGCCGTGTTGTCGAACCACACGGTCACATTCGGCTTGATCTTATCGAGGCTCTTGGTGGCACGGGCGAAATCGATCGGGTAGAGCTTATCCGACGCAACGCCGTCGGCCAGCAAGGCCGCTTCCCATGGCGGATTCGCGAAGGTGCCGGTGGGCAGAGCGCGCGGTCCTGGAAACTTTTTCGTATCCCACAGCTCGGCATAAGTCTTGGGATGATCGTCCCGCCCGAGGTCCGTCCGGTAGCCGATGCCGTATGAGTACATCACGGCGGCGACGCCATATTCCGGCCGGAATTGCGGTTCGATGGCCTTGATCGTTTGCGCGTCGAACTGAGAATAATCGATCTTCTCCAGGAGGCCCAGACGGACGAGATTCAAATAGTCCGCCTCGGTGACCTCGACGACGTCCCATTGCACGTTCTTGGCTTCGACCATCGCCTTGATCTTCGCGACCGTCGGGCCCGAATCGGTCACCAGTTGGACGTGGTTCGCTTCGGTAAAGGGCTTTACGAAAGCTTTTTCCTGCGCCTCCTGGAACGACCCGCCATAGGAAACGAAGGTCACCGTATCGGCGGCTTTACTGGGTTGGGCGCCGGCCGCGATCGCCAAAGCGAGCGCAAGCGTGCATATCGATAGCGACTTTCTCACAGTCTCCTCCCTGCTTACAGTTATTGACGTTTTGCGTTACCATCGCGGGTCTTTCCCGACGACTTTCGGGGCGCGGCTGAACTCCCGACATTGGCCGAGACCGGCGCCGTCGAAGCGCCGGATGTTGGAAATCGGCCGACCGCCCGGAATTTGCAGCGATCAACGCGATAGGCGATCGAGCCTGTCTCCACCGGTTCTCCGTTGGAGAGAAAGTAGACGAAGCTGTTCTGAAGGACCGGTGTCCCGCGCGTCAGGCCCAAGGCCGATGCGATATCGCCGCTCGATGGCAGGATCTCCGTTTCGAACTCGACGGTCTCGATCGGCATGCCGGAGAGCTTCGAGATGATCTCGACGATTCCATGGCTGCGAAGTGTGTCGAGATCGAAACGCGCCGCGACGTCGGCACGGCAATAACGCTCCTCGAAACAGATGATCCGCCGATTGACGATCCGGGTGAGGCGAAGAACGCCGACACGTTCCTTCGGTGAGAGCCGGAGACGCTCGCGCACTTCCGGTGCCGGTCGATATGCCGCGTCGAATCCGAGAATCTGCGTCTCGTAGGCAATCCCCTGCTGCCGGAAATCGTCTTCCAAGGTGCACATCGGAATATTGTTCCGAATGGCCTTTGGCGGATTGACGATCGTTCCACGACCCCGCGTTCGCGTAATCGTGCCTGCTTGCTCGAGCAGTCCGAGCGCCTGTCTTACCGTCACCCGGCTCACGGCGAATTGCGCCGCGAGCTCGTTTTCGGTAGGCAGCAACGTATCCGGCGCCATTTTCCCGATCTGATGCTTCAGCGATTCGGCGATCGCGAGATAGCGGGCTTGCGAGTCTTTTTTCACATGCGACCTCGAAGGGGCTCGGAAACGGACGCTATAAAAGTATATACTTGGTTGTCAATACTTATAGGACTATACCTGTAAAAAAACCCAGACGTTCCCGCTCCTCGGGCTCGCGCGATCGCGGCGGCCCGAGCGATTTCAATGAAAAGAGAGAGGCGTCCGCCCCATCGAAGGACAGGGAGGGCAATTCAGGATATGAGGTGGATGACCGTCAGTGCCGGCGCGAACGCGCCTCAGCGCATGAATTTCAGGGCAATCCGGACCAGCGTCGGCACCAGTTTCGGGCGGATCAGGCGGCTGTCATAGCGCGCCATGCGCCGGTCGTTCTCGGACAGGCACATGCTCATCAGGTCCCGGGCCTTGATGTCGGTCTCGATCGCCTTACCGCTGGTGGCGGTGAAGTTCTCTTTGCCGCCCACATCTTTCGCGGTCGCCAGCCGCGCCCTGATGCGGCCGGCGAAGATGCGCATGCAGCGCAGATCGAACAGGATCCGGCGATTGAACGGCAGCTGGCGGCGGTGCCAGGCGCGCCAGTTCACGAAGAACAGGATATGGCGGCATTCCTCCTGGATCACCGGCTCGAAGGTTTCCACCAGCTCGAGCGGGAAGAAACCGGAACGGCGGGCCAGCTCGAACAGGCCGAAGGCGAAGAAGCTGTCGAGACATTCGCCATAGCCGGTCTGCATGAAGGCGCGCTCGGAATCCGCTGGCGGCGGATAATCGGGCTCGGCTTCGAGCTTGATGCCGTAGAACTCGACCATCTTGCTGAGGACCAGCTTGTGGCGCGCCTCTTCGTTGCCATCCATCGTGACGGCTTCGCGCAGCAGCGGATCCTGGATGGTGGCGGCATAGGTCAAGACCGCCATGGAGGCCTGGCCCTCGAAGCGCACCGCCATGTCCCAGATCGGCAGGCCGGTCAGGCGGGCGAAGGCATCTTCGTCGAGCTTGGGCCAGTCGATGACGGCGGGCTTATAGGGGTCGTGGGAGTCGAGCAGCATCCGGCAGAACAGCTGCTTATGCGCTTCCGTCCCCAATATGATCCGGCCGCCCGCGTCGCGACCCGCGGTCAATCGACCGGCTGCCGCAGGCGACGTGCTGTCATCCGTCATGCCACGCCCTTACGCCAAGTCACGCCATCGTCTGCTGCTGGCCCTGCCGATCGCCATGTCGAGAATGGCGTCGCCCCCGCCGGGCCTCGGATATGCATCTGGTGTTCTAGCAACGGCATGGTCGAGGCTGTCAACCCCGATCGACGCAACCCTGCCCCCCGGCAACTTCCGGCAAGGCAAGAAACGACCGGTTGCGAGCAGCGGAGCCTAATCGAAGGTAAGTCGTCCTAACCCCGATTTGTTCCCGGCGGCCGGGCCCTGTTATTGCGACAGGCCGCCGCAGCGCGCAGCCGGGGCCGGCCGAAGGCGGCCAGCCCCGAAAAGGCTGCGGGATTCTCCCCGAAATATCAGGAAGCGGCCCGTTTGAGAGGCGCTGCAGCCGGTCTGACCGGCGCCGCCGGTGCCCTGGGCGGGGTCGGCTGCTCTGCCAGCTCGCGGGTGAGCCGGCCGATACGCTGGATGATCCCAGCCACCGGGGATTGCGCCGCGGTGGGCGGCGTGAAGCTGATCTCGGGGCTGAGCTCGGACTGTCCTTCAGCCTCCGGGAAGATCTCATCGCCGGTTGCAGTCGCTTCATCCTCGATGTCTTCGGCAGCGAGGGTTTCGGCGCTCACATCATCGAATCGATCCGACGCGGGCTCGATCCCGGTCTGGCCATGAAGCTCACTTTCTTCGGAGGCCAGTGTCTCGGGCGTCACATCCTCGAAGCCATTGCCGAAATCCTCGACAACCGCCGCGACCCGATGAGGTATGTCAAAGCCGGCATCTTCGTCGGCCGACGATTTCGCCGCGAACGGTGTCTCGCCCGCCGGCCCCTCGCCGACCAGCGCGCTCGCCTTGCGATCCATCTCACGGAACGCCGCCATGAGGGCGTCGCCGCGACCGGTCTCGATCACGGTCAGCAAGGCCTGCAGCATCGCCTTGACCTGATCGTGATCGCGGCGCAGCTCCTGCAGCTCACTGAGGCAGCGATTCAGCTCGCTTTCGCGCTCCGCGGCGCGCTGCTCGATCTGATCCATCAGCTGAATCAGGCGAGCGCGGTATTTTCCCTGCTGCTCGCCGATGGTCCCGAAATGGCGCTCGGCCGCTTCGACGCGCCGGCGCAATTGCTCGATGTCGCTCATTCTCCCAGACCTTCTCCCAAGCGGGTCCCCGCGACGGCCGCAGAGCCCTCCTGAGAGAGACTTCACGCCAGTCCCGGTTAAGAAAGAATTGAGGCTAATCTTTCAGCTTTGTGGCCGCCGGGTCGCCGTTTCGAGAGCCGCGGATTTCCGCCAGGAATCGCGGCAGTGCCGAGGCGATCTCGGCGAGCGGTGCGCTCCAGTCGCCGCGGTGGCGCTGCCGGAACAGGCGATGGAGCGGATACCAGGGGCTGTCCGTCCGATTCCGCATCCAGCGGAAGTCGGGCGCCTCGGCCAGGAGCAGCCAGACCGGCTTGCCCATGGCGCCGGCGAGATGGTCGACGGCCGTGTCCACCGTGACGATAAGATCGAGATTGGCGAGAAGTCCCGCCGTGTCGGCAAAATCGCCGAGCTCCGCCGCGACCGAACGCACTCGGCCCTCCAATCCGGCGGCGGCGATCTCGGCACGATCATCCTGTTTCTGCAGCGAGACGAAAGAGGCCGTCGGCGCCGCGTCGATCAGCGGCGCGAAGAGAGCCAGCGATGCCGAGCGCCAATGGTCGACGTCATGGCCGCGCCCGCCCTGCCAGCAGATGCCGATGCGAGGGGCCGGGCGATCGGCCAGCCGTTTCGCCCAGAGCGCGGTCCGCGCCGGATCCGCCGCCAGATAGGGGATGGCGGCGGGAATGATCTCGAGCGTGAGATCGAGGCGATTCGGCAGGCTCATCAGCGGGATCTGGAAGTCGACCGCTGGAAAGGCGTCGCCCCGCGCGATCAGACGATCGACCCCGGCAACCCCGGCCAACAACGCGATCAATTCCCGCTGCGCTTCCAGCAGGACGGTCGCGCCCCGGGCTTTCAGCAGCGGCAGGAGACGCACGAATTGCAGCGCGTCTCCGAAACCCTGCTCGGTATGCACCAGCAGCCGCTTGCGCTGCAGCGCCTCGCCCCGCCATTCGGGCCAGGGCCATGCGCGCTTTTCCTTGTCGAGCATGCCGGCGCGCCAGCGCCATTCATATTCCGCCCAGCCCTCGCGGAACTTGCCATTGGTCAGGAGGGCGTGAGCGAAGTTCCAATGCGCGACGGCATTCCCGGGCGCATGGGCGACCGCCACGCGGCCTGCGCGCTCCGCCGCTTCGGAATGACCCAGATGCGTCTCGATACCGCAGAGAATCGAGGCCACGCCGGCGTTCGCCGGTTCCAGCGTCTGGGCCCGGAGGCAGGCAGCAGCAGCATCTTCCCATCGGTCGAGATCGGACAGTGCCACCGCCAGGGCCGCGTGCGCGGCGGCATGGTCGGGCGCCAGCGCGATCATCCGCTGGGCCAGATCGAGGGCGGCATCGGGTCGCCCGAGGCTCCGCTCGATCTCGACCCACAGCGCCAGAATCTCCAGATCGTCCGGCACCTGCCCGATCCAGGCGCGGGCGATCGCCGCCGCGTCCTCGAAACGGCGGGCATCGCGCAGCGCGGCGACGTGACGCCGGGCCAGCGCCGCATCGGTGGGCTTCAATCGGCGTGCCACCGCGAGGGCGTCGGCCGCCTCGCCGAAGCGCCGCAAGGCGAGCAGTGCGGCCGCCTGCATCTCCGCCAGATCGGCACGCGGACCGGCGATGGCCTGTGCACGGGCCAATTGCTCCGCCGCTTCTTCCCAGGCCTTCTGCGAGAGCAGGAACTTGCCGAGATTCTCCGCCGCCTGCCGGTCTTCCGGCGCCAGCGCCACGGCCCGACGAAGCGCCTCCAATGCCGCCGCCGGCGGTCCTGCGCGGCTGAGGATCACGCCCAGCAATTGCCAGCCCATCGCGTGCTCGGGAAGCGCGCGAAGCAGAGCTTCGAGACGTTGCCGTGCCTCATCGAAGCGGCCGGCCTCGAACGCCTGCAACGCCTCGTCGAAGCGAGTCTCCTTTCGGCTGCGCTCGCTCACCCAGGCCGCGAAGGCTTCCCGGACCTGGGCGAGCGGCCCCGACCAGTCGCCCGAACGCGTCTGACGGAAAAGCTTCAGGCTGGGCCACCAGAGACAGTCGCTGCGTTCGAGCAGCCAGCGCCATTCCGGCGGGTCCGGCAGCAACACCCAGCAAGGCACGCCCAGCGCGCCGGCCATATGCGCCGTGCTGTTGTCGATGGTGATGACGAGATCGAGCGCCGCCACCTGGGCCGCGAACCCTTCGAGGTCGGTCATCTGATCGAAGGTGGGATCCTGGAACAGCTCGATACCCTCGGCCGCGAGCGCCGCGATCTCGGCCTTGTGGTCCCCATATTGGAGATCGACGAACCTCACGCCCGCGCTGCGCAATAGCGGCTTCAACAACGCCAGCGGCACGGTCCGGCTCGTTCCTGCATTGGTGGATCCGGTGTACCAGGCGATGCCGGCGCGAAGACGATCGAGGCCGTAGCGCTGCCGGGCCGCTTCGCGACGAGCCGGGTCGACCTTCAGATAGGGGCCGCCGCGGCCGGCGAAACTCGCCGGATCGGGCCGCAGATAGCGCATCAGGTCGCCGGCGGAGGATTGCGCGACGATGTCGCTCGGCCATTCCGAGACGGAGACCGGTCCCGGCCGGCGCGCGAGGATTTCGACGCCCGGCAGCGAGCGCGCCAGGAGAGGCACCAACCGGGGCTCGCACTCGACCGCCAGCTTCATTTTTCCGATCATCTCCGGCAGCAAGCTCGCGAACATGATCTCGTCGCCGATGCCCTGCTCGGTCCAGACCAGGAGGCGGCCCTCGAGGTCATTGCCCTGCCAGACCGGCCAGGGCCAGTCGCGCTTCTCGCCGTCCAGAATCCCCGTGGCCCAGCGCCATTCGAATTCGGCCCAGCCTTCGCGATACTTCCCGTTCGTGAGCAAGGCCAGCGCCAGATGCCAGTGCGAATGAGCGCGTTGAGGGGCCACGGCGACGGCCTGACGTCCCAGCTCCTCGGCCTCGATCGATCGTCCCTGACGCAGTCGCAAGGCCGACAGATTCACCAGCGTGACTTCATGGCGGGGCTCGATCGCCAAGGCCTTCTCATAGGCGTCGGCCGCTTCGTCATGACGATTGAAATCCGACAGCGCCGCGCCCAACGCCAGAAACGCCGACAGGAACTTGCCGTCCCTGGCCAAGGCCCGGCGTGCCATGATCACGGCCGCTTCCGGGCGCTTGCGCTTGCGCTCGATCACCGAGAGCTCGGTGAGAATGCCCGGATTTTCGGGATGTCGGGCCAGCAGGGCCTCGAGCAGCGTCGCCGCTTCATCGAACCGGCCCGCATCCCGCAACTGCTCGTAACGGCGCTTGGTTGCCGCCTCGTCTTCGATGAGCGCGCCGGCTTGCGG
>NZ_JBOHKS010000235.1:0-3427 GCF_050729195.1 Hypericibacter sp. | reverse complement strand
CGACGGGCCGCGCCAACTCGCGGTATCGCGGATTGTCGGTCTTGCAGAAATAGGGCGCCTCGAACAGCTCCGAGGGCAGCACCAGCTTGGCGCCCTGGTCCGCCGCGCGGTGGGCGAGATCGAGCACCCGCGCCACCGTCGCGTTCTGGTTCCAGTCATGGGTGGTCTGCAGGGCGGCGACGGTCAAAGGACGCGACATGGTCATTTCCCTTTTCGGGCAGCGGTTGCGGGTGGAGCTTCGCCGCGGTCGGCGAGCCAGGCGCGGGTGAGGAGGGCTTCCTCGTCCAGCCACTTCAGGAAGCGCTGGATATTGAGTTTGGCGGCGGCTTCGGCGTTCACGGTGACGCACCAATCCTGATCGGCCGGAATGGCGAAGGGGAGCGGCGTCACCAGCCGGCCGGCCTCGAGATCGGTCGCGGCCAGCAGGAGACTGCCGAGCGCCACGCCCAGCCCTTCGACGGCCGCCTGCAGCAGCGCGCCGGAATCGCCGAAATTATAGCCCTGGGCCGGCACCGCCGCACGCGAACCTTGGGCCGCGAACCAGCGCGTCCAATCCTCGCGGCGCTCGTCATGGAGCAGGGGCCGCGTCAGCAGGTCGGCGGGCTGGCGCAGGGGCCTGGGCTTCTGCGCCAGCGCCGGCGCGCAGACCGGCATCAGCAGATCGCCGAACAGCGGGCGCGTCTCGATGCCTTGCGTCTCGCGGCCGTGGCCGGCCGCCGCCTGCGGCAGGATCGCCAGATGGATCTCGCCCCGCGCCATGTCGACCGGCGCGTCGGTCGAGAACAGCCAGAGATCGAGCTCGGGATGGCGCGCCTTGAGCCGGGGCAGCCGCGGCATGAGCCAGCGCTGGGCGAAGGGGCCCCGCGTATAGAGGATGAGCTGGTTGGGCTTGCGATACTGCTCGAGCCGCTTGAGGCCGAGCTCGAGCCGGCCGAAACAGTCGCGCAGCGTGATCTCGAGATCGCGGCCCGCATCGGTCAGGACCGCGTTGCGATGGAGCCGGTTGAAGAGCGGCTGGCCCAGATGCTCCTCGAGCATGCGGATCTGGTGGCTGACAGCCGACTGCGTCATGCCGAGCTCGCCGCCGGCCTTGGAGAAGCTGCCGAGCCGCGCCGCGGTCGCGAAGGCGCCCAGCGCCCGCATCGAGGGAAGGGCGCGCAGCGAGGTCGTGGAGTCCGGCTTTCGCATGAGTAATTTCGATCAGAATGACGAGATTTTTCAGTCTGCAATCCTGGCAACGGAATCAATATAATCAGCTTGGTTTCGAACCGACAAGGTTTTCCGAGGGGCGCTTCCATCATGAGTATATTGAATGACGTGCGGATGCCGGCGGAGTGGGAGCCCCATCGCGGCTGCTTCATGGCCTGGCCGCGCAATGCCGAGGCCTGGGGCCGCGGCCTCGAGGAGGTGCGCCGCGACTATGGCGCGGTGGCCCATGCGATCGCCCGCTTCGAGCCGCTGACCGTGATCGTCGACCCGGCGCAGGTGGCCGAAGCGCGCAATCAGCTCGGGTCCGAGATCGAGATCCTGGCGCTGCCCTTCGACGAGCCCTGGATGCGCGACATGGGGCCGACCTTCACCAAGCGCGGCGACGGCGCCGTGGCCGCCGTCTCCTGGCGCTTCAATGGCTGGGGCTGCTATGCGCCGGTGTTCGACCAGGATGCGCGGCTCGGCCGGCGTCTCGCTGCCAAGATCGAGGCGCCGCTGATCAGCTCGGCGCTCGCGGTCGAGGGCGGGGCGCTCCATGTCGACGGCGCCGGCACGCTGCTGACAACGGATACGGTGATTCTCAACAAGAACCGCAATCCCGGCATCACGCGCGAGGCGGCGGAGGCCGAGTTCGCCCGCGCGCTCGGCATTACCAAGACGATCTGGCTGCCGGGGAATCCCTACGAGAAGGGCACCGACGGTCATATCGACGGCATCGCCTGCTTCGTGCGGCCGGGCATGCTGCTGTTCGAAGCCAGCGCTTCCAGCCGGCCCGAGATGCGCGAGGCGACCGAGCGCAACCGCCGGGCGCTCGACGGCCAGACCGATGCCCTCGGCCGGCCGCTCGAGATCCTCACCATCCGCGAGGCGCCCGACGGCCGTCATGGCGCCAAGGGCTGGGGCTACTCGACCTCTTACGTGAATTTCTACATCGCCAATGGCGGCGTGGTGATGCCGAGCTTCGGCCTGCCGAAGGAAGACGCGGTCGCCCGCGAGACGGTCGCCGCGGCCTTTCCCGACCGCGAGGTGACGCAGGTCGACATCTCGACGCTCGCCGCGGCCGGCGGCGGGATCCACTGCATCACCCAGCAATGGCCGGCGTGAGTTTATTCCTGATCCCCGTCGTCACCCTTTCCCTGTCGTGCCCGGATCCCCGGGTCCGACCAGAGGTCGGCCCGAGGACAAGCTTGATCCGGGCATCCAGTCCTGCCGGTCCCTGAATCGCCGGGTCGGGCCCGGCGATGACAAAAGAACGACAGCACGCCAACGCCCTTAAAATCCCTTGCCCGCGCCCTCAATTGGCCTTATTGGCGCGCATTCCTGGCGGCCGTGGGTAATGGTTGCCGCTCCTGTTGCAGAACCGAGACGAAGGGTTGTCGTCCGGCCGCAATTTCCGGGATCGGCCTTTTGGGGAGTTTCAAGATGAGCTTTCGCTCGAATTTGCTGCGCGCCTCGGCGCTGAAGCCGGTGGCGTTCAAGACGGGGGCCGCTCTGTCGCTGGCCATGGCCCTGCTGCTGGGCTCGGCGGCAATCCTGCCGGGCGCCGCGCGCGCCGAGGACATCGTGGCCGAGACGCCGATCTCGCTCAGCGACCAGACCGGCGTTGCCATCACCATCTACAACCAGGACCTGGCATTGGTGCGCGACCAGCGCAAGATTCCGCTGACCGCGGGCCTCAATGACCTGGCCTTCGCCGATGTGAGCGCGCTGATGCGGCCGGAGACGGCGCTGCTGCGCGTCGACGGCGCCAAGGTCACGGTGCGCGAGCAGAACTTCAATTTCGACCTGCTGACGCCCGAGAAGCTGCTGGAGAAGTCTGTCGGCCGCAAGGTGCGCGTCATCACCACCAACACTGCCACCGGTGCGGAGACCACCGAGGACGCGATCGTGCTCAGCGTCTCCGGCGGCGTGGTGCTGAAGATCGGCGACCGGATCGAAACGACCCCGCCCGGCCGCATCGTGTTCGACGAAGTGCCGCCGAATCTGCGTGCGCGCCCGACGTTGGTGATCGACGCCGACAGCGACAAGGCCGGCACGGCGACCGCCCAGCTCAGCTATCTGACAGGCGGGCTCAACTGGGCGGCCGACTATGTGGCCTCGCTCAGCCCGGACGAGAAGACGCTCGACATCGATGGCTGGGTCACGCTCACCAACCAGAGCGGCACCACCTATCGCGACGCCAAGCTGCAGCTGGTGGCGGGCGACGTGCATCGCGTCC